>JAQVEQ010000193.1 GCA_028697875.1 Novosphingobium sp.
CGATGCGGTTGTCGTCCCCACCGGCAGCGGGGGCCGCATCGGCCGCGGGCTGGAAGTGTTGCGCGCCGGGAAGGCGAGAAAGATGCTGGTGACCGGCGTCGACCCCGAAGTGAAGCCGCGCGAATTCGCCGCCGAGTACAAGGTCGAAAGCCGCCTGATGCGCTGCTGCATCACGCTTGGCAGCGATGCGGTGGACACGCGGGGCAATGCGCGGGAAACGGCGCAATGGGTGGCCCAGAACAAGGTCCGGTCGATCCGCTTGGTGACGGCGGACTGGCATATGCGCCGGGCTGCCGGCGAACTGGCGCAGGAACTGCCCCAAGGCATGACCATGCTGCGCGACGCGGTGCCGTCGCAACCGTCGATGCGCACGCTGTTCCTCGAATACAACAAACTGCTGGCGAGCCAGCTTGCGCGCCTGTGGGACGCCGTTGCCCGATGGCTGCCGTAAGCCGCAGCCTGGCCTTCTACCTCGTCTTTTACGGGGGCAGCGTGCTGTTCGTGCTGGCGGCGCTGGCGGTGTTTCCGTTCAGCGGCAAGGCGCTGGTCGCGGTTACCCACGGGTGGACCCGTTACCATCGCCGGTGCGTGCGCTGGATCCTCGGCATCGCGATTCGCGAGGAAGGGGCGCGGCACGATGGGCCTGCGCTCTATGCCATCAAGCACGAGAGTTTCTTCGAGGCGATCGAGGCGCCCAACCTGTTCCACCAGCCGGCCATTTTCGCCAAGGCGGAGCTGTTCCGCATCCCCGGATGGGGGCGGGCGGCCCGCGAATACGGTCTCGTGCCGGTGGAGCGCAGCCAGGGGGCCAGGGCCTTGCGCGCCATGGTGTCCGCAGCGCGCGACCGGGTCGAGAAAGGGCGGCCGCTGGCGATCTTCCCGGAAGGAACGCGCGTGCCGCACGGCGAACGGGCACAACTGCGTTCGGGCTTTGCCGGTCTGTACAAGCTGCTCGGCCTGCCCGTGGTGCCGGTCGCGGTGGACAGCGGGCCGCTCTATCACCGCGTGTGGAAGCGGCGCGGGACAATCACGTTCCGGTTCGGCGAAGCGATTCCCCCGGGCCTCCCGCGCGCCGAGATCGAAGCGCGGGTGCACGAGGCGATCAACGCGCTGAATTCCTAGCTTTCGTGATCGCTGCGTCCGAAGTCGGGCCGGGCGTCGTCCTGCCCTTCCTCGATGATCGAGCGGCGGATGGCGCGGGTGCGGGCGAAGTGGTCGAACAGCGCATCGCCGTCACCCACCCGGATTGCGCGTTGCAGCGCGGTCAGGTCTTCGGTGAAGCGTTGCAGCATGGTCAGCACCGCTTCCTTGTTGTTGAGGAAGACGTCGCGCCACATGGTCGGGTCGGAGGCGGCGATGCGGGTAAAATCGCGAAAACCACCCGCAGAATACTTGATGACTTCGCTGCGGGTCACGTCCTCGAGGTCGGAGGCGGTGCCGACGATGGTGTAGGCGATCAGGTGCGGCACGTGGCTGGTCACGGCGAGGACAAGGTCGTGGTGCTTCGCGCTCATCGTGTCGACCCTGGCGCCGAGCGCGGCCCAGAAGGCGCAGAGCGCGTCGACCTGGGCCGGGTCGGCCCCCTCGGGCGGGGTGACGATGCACCAGCGGTGGTGGAACAGGCTGGCGAAGCCCGCATCCGGCCCGCTGTGCTCGGTCCCAGCCACCGGGTGCGCGGGGATCACTGTCGCGCCGGGCAGCGCCTTGGTCAGCGCGGCAAAGACGCTCTGCTTGGACGAGCCGACATCGCTCACCACGCAGCCGGGCTTGAGCGCGCCCGCGAATTCCGCCGCCGCCGCGCCCATCATGCCGACCGGCACGCACAGGATCACGAGATCGGCACCGGTCACCGCTTCGGCCGCGCTGTCGCAGATCGTGTTGGCGAGGCCGCGTTCGGCCGCCCGTTTGCGCACGGCCGGATCGGCGTCGTAGCCGGTGGTGACGGCGCCGGGCAGATACTCGGCCACGGCCAGCCCGATCGAGCCGCCGATCAGGCCGAGCCCGACGATCGCGACGCGCTGGAAGCTCATGCCAGCGCCTCTGCCATTTCGCGCAGCCCGGCGAGGATGTCGTCCATCTGCTGGCTGGTGCCGATCGTGATGCGCAGCCCGTGCGGCAGGGCCTGCCCCGGCAGCCAGCGCGTGGCATAGCCGCGCTGGGCCAGCCCGTCGTGCGCGGCCTCCGCGGTGAGAGCGCCTTCGAACAGGATCAGCACGAAGTTCGCCTCGCTCGGCAGCGGGCGCAAGCCGTGGTTGGCCATGGCCTCGATCGCGGCGACGAAGCGCGCCCGTTCCGCCCGGTTGTGCTCGCGCGAGCGGACGACGAAGTCCTGGTCCTCCAGCGCCGCCACGCCCATCGCGTGGCCGGTGTTGGTGACATTGAACGGCAGGCGGATGCGGTTGAGCATCGAAATGAGATGCGGCGCGCCCGTTGCCCAGCCGATCCGCTGCCCGGCAAGGCCGTAGATCTTGGAGAAGGTGCGAGTGACGAGCACGTTGCCGTGCGCGGCGGCGAGCGCCATGCCGCCGTCGTCGTCTTCCGGCGCGACATATTCGCCATAGGCCTGGTCGAGCACGAACAGCACGTCGCCCGGCAGCGCGGCGTGGAGGCGCGCGATCTCGCCCCTGGGCAGGAAGCTGCCGGTCGGGTTGTTCGGGTTGGCAATGAACACCGCGCGGGTCTTGTCCGTTACCAGCGCCAGCAGGGCGTCGACATCGGTGCCGTAATCGGCGTCCGGCGCGACGACCGGCGTCGCCCCGCAGCGGCGGGCGGCGATGTCGTAGACCGAAAAGCCGTAACGGACGTAGATCACTTCGTCGCCCGGCCCGGCATAGGCCTGCGCGGCGAGGTTGAGCAGTTCGTCCGAGCCCGCGCCGCAGACGATCCGCGCCGGGTCGATCCCGTGCACTTCGCCCAGCTTTTCGCGCAGCGCGATGCTGTCGGGGTCGGGATAGAGGAAGGTCGGCTTGGCGTCGGCCGCGGCCGCCAGCGCCGCCGGGCTCGTGCCGAGCGGATTCTCGTTGGCCGACAGCTTGGTCAGCGGACGGCCGTCCGCCGCCTTGCTCTTGCCGGGGACATAGGCGTGGATGGCTTCGATCCACGGCTTGGCAATGGGATGCTTCTTGGTCACGGGCGCGCGCATAGCCTTGTTTTTGGCGGAATGACAGTGCGCGATTGCAGGCCGCGATTGCAGGCCGCGATTGACAGGGCGGGGCCACTCCCCCAATTCGCGGGACACCATGGCACAGGCCGCGACCGTTACCGCCAGCGAAGTGCTGGAACTGGCCGAACCGCTTCCGCTCGACAGCGGGCAGCGGCTCGAAGGCGTGCGCATCGCCTACGAAGCCTATGGCGAGCTGAACCCGGCGAAGGACAACGCGATCTTCGTCGCCCATGCGACGACCGGGGACCAGCACGTGGCCAGCCCGCACCCGATCACCGGCAAGCCCGGCTGGTGGGACCGCATGGTCGGCCCGGGCAAGCCGATCGACACCGACCGGTTCTATGTCCTGTCGGCCAACGTGCTGGGCAGCTGCATGGGCTCCAGCGGGCCGGGCTGCCTCGCGCCCGACGGCAAGCCTTACGCCATGCGCTTTCCCGTCATCACCATCCGCGACATGGTGCGGGCGCACGTGGCCCTGTTCGAGGCGCTGGGGATCGAGAGGCTGCACGCCATCGTCGGCGGTTCGATGGGCGGGATGCAGGCGCTGAGCCTTGCCGCCAACTGGCCGCATATCCCCGAACGGGTGCTGGTCATCGCCGCGACGGCGACCATGGCGGCGCAGAACATCGCCTTCCAGGAAGTCGGGCGCCAGGCGATCATGGCCGATCCCAACTGGCAGGGCGGCGACTACTACGGCACGGGCAAGGCGCCCGACGCCGGGCTGGCGGTTGCCCGCATGGCGGCGCACATCACCTACCTGTCGGAAGAGAGCCTGACCGAGAAGTTCGGCCGCCGCCTGCAGAACCGCGATTCCAAGAGCTTCGGCTTCGACGCGGATTTCCAGGTGGAAAGCTACCTGCGCCACCAGGGGTTGAGCTTCACCACCCGGTTCGACGCCAATTCCTATCTCTATATCACCCGGGCGATGAGCTATTTCGATCTCGAGGAAGAGCAGGGGGGGAAACTGGCCGAAGCCTTCGCGCAAACCGACGCGAAGTTCTGCGTGGTCAGTTTCGATACCGACTGGCTCTATCCCACCGAACAGTCGCGCAAGCTGGTCCATATGCTCAATGCCGCCGGTGCGCCGGTAAGCTTCGTCGAACTGTCCGCCCCTTACGGGCACGACAGTTTCCTGCTCGACGTGCCCGCGCTCGACCGCGTGGTGGCAGGGTTCCTCGGGCAATGAATGCGTTGCCGGAAGGCTACCGGCTATCGTTCGACCCGGCGGACGCTGATCCGGCCGCCGCGCATGCCTATCTCACGCGAAGCTATTGGGCACCGGGCATCCCGGTGGAAACGGTGGCGCGGGCGCTGGACAATTCGCTGTGCTGCACAGTGCACGATGGTGGCGGGCAAGTCGGCCTTGCCCGGGTCATCAGCGATTTCGCGACGTTCGCCTATCTGTCGGACGTCTACGTGCTGGAACAGCATCAGGAGCAGGGGCTCGCCAAGGCGATGCTGGCAGCGCTTCATGTCCATCCCCGGCTTCAGGGGTTGAGACGTTGGATGCTGTTCACGCGCGATGCGCACTCGCTATATGCCGGGTTCGGGTGGAAAGCTCTGGCCCACCCGGAACGTGCGATGCTGCTGGATTTTCCCGAGGTGTATTCTTGAGCGCTCTTCGTCCCGACCTCGCCCTGATTGCCGATCATGTCCGGCCGGGCACGCGCGTGCTCGACATCGGTTGCGGCGACGGCGCGCTGATGGCGGCGCTGCGCGACGAGAAGGGCGTCGATGCGCGCGGGCTGGAACTCGACCCGGCCAAGGTCGAACAGTGCGTGAGCAAGGGCCTTTCGGTGATCCAGGGCGATGCCAACACCGACCTGGCGTTCTACCCGGACGGCACGTTCGATTACGCGATCCTCAGCCAGACCCTGCAGACCACCACCCGCCCCGACCTGATGCTGGACGAGCTGCTGCGGGTCGGCCACCAGGCTTTCGTCAGCTTCCCCAACTTCGCCTATTGGCGGGTGCGGTTCGCCCTGCTGCGCGGGCGGATGCCGGTGACGGCCCACCTGACCTATCGCTGGTACGACACGCCCAATATCCACCACCTGACGATCGCGGACTTCCGCGAGCTGCTCGACGCCAAGGGCGTGAAAGTGAAGCGCTGCTGGTTCGTCGCCAACGGGC
>JAQVEQ010000194.1 GCA_028697875.1 Novosphingobium sp.
ATGCTTGCCTGTGCCGGCGTGCGTCCGCCCTTGCGCAAGTTGCATGGGGAGCAGGCCGTGGTCACGTTTTCCCACGTCGTCCGGCCGCCTAGCCGCCGGGGCACGACATGGTCGAAAGTCAGGTGCTTGGGCGATCCGCAGTACTGGCAGGAAAAACGGTCGCGCAGGAAGACGTTGAAGCGGGTGAAGGCGGGAAATTCGCTGGGTTTGACAAATTGCCGCAGCGCGATCACCGACGGGATCTTCATGTCGAGGGAGGGAGAATGGACCTCGCGCTCGTAATTGGCGAGAATGTCCACGCGTTCGAGAAACACCGCCTTGACCGCGGTTTGCCATGGCCACAGGCTCAGCGGGTAATAGGACAGCGGCGTGTAATCCGCATTGAGGACGAGAGCGGGACAACTCGCCGGGTCGCGCAACGGATCCCCGTCCGCGCTGTGGAAGCGTGCAACCTTTTCGATCAGTTCGGCTTTGAACATCGAATGCCCTCCCTGATGACGCTAGGTGAGCATTTGCAGCAAAAGGCGTCAAGTCTGTGACACACGGCGAATCCACAGGGAAGTTCACGAGTCGCCCCGCGTGGGGCAGGCGTGCGGCGCAATGACGGTCTGCACGCGCTTCGCCCCCAGCCCCAATGGGCCCTTGCACCTCGGCCATGCCTATGCGGCGATTGTCGCCCACGACCTCGCGCGTGAGCGCGGCGGCCGCTTCCTGCTGCGGATCGAGGATATCGACGGGGTTCGCTCGCGGCCCGAGCTGGCGGCCGCGTTCCGCGCCGACCTGCAATGGCTGGGCCTGTCCTGGGACGGGGAGACGGCGCAATCCGGCCACCTAGCCCGCTATGCCGCGGCGGGGGAGCGCCTGAAGGCCATGGGGCTGCTCTATCCCTGCCATTGCACCCGGGCGGAAATCGCCGCCGCCGCGCGCGAGATGGGGCCGGACGGGCCGGTCTATCCGGGCACGTGCCGCGGGCGCCATGTCGATCCGGCGGCGGGCGACGCCGCCTGGCGGCTGGACGTGGCCAGGGCGATGGCGCTGACGGGGCCGCTCCAATGGACCGATGCGCTGGCCGGTGTCCAGCAGGCGCGCCCGGACCTGTTCGGCGACGTGGTGATCCTGCGCAAGGAAGCGCCGGCCAGCTATCACCTCGCCGCGACAGTGGACGACGCGGCCGACGGGGTAACGCTGGTCACGCGCGGGATGGACCTGTTCGCCGCGACCCATATCCACCGCCTGCTGCAGGCCCTGCTCGGCCTGCCGGTACCGCAATGGCACCATCACCTGCTGCTGGTGGACGAACAGGGCCGCAAGCTGGCCAAGCGGCGCGGCTCGCCCTCGCTGGCGGACAGGCGGGAAGCGGGGGAGGATGGAGCGGCGCTGGCCGCCGCCTTGCGCGCTTGCGACTTCCCTGCTGGCATTTCGCTGGGCGAAGGCGTAGGATAGCGATCATGAATTACATTCTCATTCCCTTGCTGATCGTGCTGATGATCATGGTCGTGGCGTCGCTGGTGCGCGGGATTGCCGCTTTCATCCAGAGCACCAAGGAAGACCTGGAACGCGATCCGGGCACCGGCGCGACCGAAATGCAGCTGAAACAGAACCAGATGATGTTCGCGCGCATCAAGTATCAGGCGCTGGCGATTGTCGTCGTCGCGGTGATCCTCGCCATCGCGCGCTGACCCTTTGGTCAAGCTCAACAAGATCTACACCCGCACGGGTGACGACGGGACGACCGGGCTGGTCGACGGTTCGCGCTGCGCCAAGCATGCCGCGCGGATGGAGGCGATCGGCACCGTGGACGAGGCGAACAGCGCCATCGGCCTTGCGGTCGCCGCGCTTGGGGGAAGTTCCCATGCCGGCGTGTTGACCCGCATCCAGAACGACCTGTTCGACCTTGGCGCCGACCTTGCGACGCCTGCCGCCGAAGGGGACGATTTCGCCCCGTCCGACATGGTCCTGCGGATCGTGCCGGGGCAGGTCGCCTGGCTGGAACAGGCCATCGACACCGTGAACGAGGCGCTGGCCCCGCTGACCAGCTTCATCCTGCCGGGCGGGAGCGAGGCTGCGGCGCGCATCCATCTCGCCCGGGCGGTGGCGCGGCGGGCGGAACGCTGCATGACGGCGCTGGCGGCGCAGGAACCGGTCAATCCGGCGGCACTGGCCTATGTCAACCGTCTGTCCGACTATCTTTTCGTGCTGTCCCGCGCGGTCAACGCGGCAGCGGGCGGCGACGTGCTCTGGGTTCCGGGCAAGAACCGCTAGCCAATGGCTGTCCCGGGCGCTAGGCAGCGCCCATTGCTGCAATTGCGAAGGAGTCGGCCATGCAGAAAGTCGCGGTGATCGGTGCGGGTCTGATGGGCACCGGGATTGCCCAGACGGTAGCCCAGGCGGGCATCGATGCGATCCTTTGCGACGTCGACATCGCCATTGCCGACAAGGCCAGGGCGAAGATCGAAAAGCAGCTCGGCCGCATGGTCGAAAAGGAAAAGATTTCCGCCGCCGATGCAGAGGCCGCGCTGGCGCGCATCGTGACCACGGCCGATTACGCGCCGATGGCCGAAGCCGACATGGTGATCGAAGCCGCGACCGAGCGCGAGGAGATCAAGCGCAAGATCTTCGCTTCCGTCGGCGAGGTGCTGCGCGCCGATGCGGTGCTGGCCAGCAACACCAGCTCGATCCCGATCACTCGCATGGCCGCTGCCAGCCCCGATCCGGCGCGTTTCGTCGGCGTGCACTTCTTCAATCCGGTGCCGGTGATGAAGCTGGTGGAAGTGATCCCCGGCCTTGCCACCAGCGCGGAAACGGTCGCCAAAGTGAAGGCCTTCGCCGTGCAGATCGGCAAGACCGTGGTCGAAGCGGGGGACGAACCCGGGTTCATTGTCAACCGCATCCTCGTGCCGATGCTGAACGAGGCGGCTTTCGTCCTCGGCCAGGGCACGGGCAGCGTGGCGGACATCGACCAGGGGTGCCGTCTCGGCCTCAGCCATCCGATGGGGCCGCTCGAACTGGCCGATTTCATCGGGCTCGATACCTGCCTGGAAATCGTCAACGTGCTGTTCGAAAGCACGGGCGATCCGAAGTACCGGCCCGCGCCGATCCTGCGCAAATATGTCGAGGCCGGCTGGCTCGGCCGCAAGAGCGGGCGCGGCTTCTACGACTATTCGGGGCCGGAGCCGGTCCCGACCCGTTAATAGCTTTCGCCGCCCATCCCCGGACCATCGTCCTGGTAGGGGGTTTCCGTGTCCGGCCCGTCCGAATCCATCTGGCCCGGGTGGACGATGCGCACCCGGTCGGGATCGCCCCTTGCCATATCGTCGTAGGATGACGGTTCGTTCTCGTCCTCTGCGCCGAACGCCGGGCTTTCCGGCGCGAACGAGTGGCTGCTTTCGGGGCGGCGGCCGGGCGATGCTTCCTCGTCGTTGAGGAAGACGACCTGATCGTCGAAGTTCTGTTGCTGCTCGTGCACGCCTTGCATCGCGCGCGTCAACGCGCCGTCATGGCCGTCGGTTCCGACGAGCGCGATGGCGGAAAGGGCGGTCAGCGCCACGAAACCCAGCGCGACCCAGCGATTGGTGAACAGCATCCGATACATGGCCCCGCCGTCATAACCGGCAGGGGTTAATGTTCCGTGGAACGCCCGGTCCGCGACGGTTTCAGCCGTCGAGATTCCCGTCGTTGAGGATCCAGAAACCGGCAACCAGCAGCAATGCCCCGGCGATGACCGACCGGCTCACCCAGCGGAGGTTCGGAATGTCGGGCGGTTCGACGTGATGGGCGTGCAGCCGCTTGAAACTGCGGAAAGCGCGCTGTTCCGCGGTGTAGGTGATCGCCACGCCCAGCAGGACGAACAGCGTGGCGACCGCGCGCGCCAGCCACGGCGGATGGAAATCGCCGAACACCGCGCGAAAGGCGAGGCCGATCCCGATCGCGCCGAAAGCGGTGCGCAACCAGCCGGCGAAAGTCCGTTCGGTGGCCTGGATCGTCCGGTCTTCGGCAAGGTCCGTCCGTTCTACCGCGAGGGGATCGCGGTCCTTTCCCCCGATCATGTCAGCTCCCTTTCCCGGCTGGAGTCCGATCGATGCGAGATTGCCGCGTTTCGCCCGGCAATCTCAAGCATGAATCGCGATTCTAGGCGCTAGCCCCGGCTTCCTTCTTCAGTTCGTAGAGCAGATCGAGCGCCTCGCGCGGGGACAGGGCGTCGATATCGAGCGCCTCGAGCGTTTCGCGCAAGGTGTCGCAATGTTCGGCTTCGGCTTCCGCCGCGGCGGCGAACAGCGGCAATTCGCCCAGGCCCGCCGCCAGCCCGCCGGTCTGCGCCCGGCCTTTCTCCAGCCGGTCGAGCACGGTCTTGGCCCGGGCGATGACCGGGGGCGGAACCCCGGCAAGGCGCGCCACCGCGAGGCCGTAGCTGCGGTCCGCCGGGCCTTCCGCCAGCTCGTGCAGCAGCACGAGGTCGCCTTTCCATTCGCGGGCGCGGACATGGTGGAGCGAAAGCGCGTCGCACGTTTCCGCCAGCCGGGCCAGTTCATGGTAATGCGTGGCGAAGAGACAGCGGCAGCGGATCGTCTCGTGCACCGCTTCGACCACCGCCCAGGCCAGCGCCAGCCCGTCGTAAGTCGACGTGCCGCGCCCCACTTCGTCGAGAATGACGAAGCTGCGGTCCGTCGCCTGTGCCAGAATCGCGGCGGTTTCGACCATTTCGACCATGAAGGTGGAGCGGCCGCGCGCGAGGTTGTCGGACGCGCCGACACGGCTGAACAGGCGGTCGACCAGGCCCACAACGGCTTTCTGCGCCGGGACAAACGATCCTGCCTGCGCCAGCAGCACGATCAGCGCGTTCTGCCGCAGGAAAGTGGACTTGCCGCCCATGTTCGGCCCGCCGATCAGCCACAGCCGGTCGCCGGGCGCAAGCGTGCAGTCGTTGGCGACGAAGCGTTCGCCGGTTGCCGCCAGCGCTTCTTCCACGACCGGATGCCGTCCGCCTTCGATGGCGAGGCTGCGGTCCTCGACGATATCCGGCCGTGCCCAGCCGCCTTCGGCCGCGCGTTCGGCAAGGCCCGCCGCGACGTCGATCCGGGCCAGCGCGTCGGCGGTGGCGGCGATGCCGTGCCGGTCGTCCACCGCGCGGGCGGTCAGTTCCTCGAAATGCGCTTCTTCCGCGGCCAGGGCGTGGCCGCCGGCTTCGGCGATGCGGCTCGCCTCTTCGTGCAGGACCAGCGAGTTGAAACGCACCGCGCTGGCCATGGTCTGGCGGTGAGTGAAACCGCTGTCG
>JAQVEQ010000195.1 GCA_028697875.1 Novosphingobium sp.
GTCGGGCAGATAGAGGCTGCCGAAGGTCACGCGGTGCGTCGTGGCGGAATCGGCGTCCATGATGATGTAGATCGCCACGTCATTCGTGATGACCAGCGAAAGGCTGGGCGGCAGATTGACGAACAGGAGGCGGTTCTGTTCTTCCTCGGTCAGTTTCGGGAAGACCGGGAAAAGCGCCTTCTCGGTGGGATTGAAGGCCGCATTCTTGTGCAGCGAGCCGTTCAGCCGGTAATAGCCCGCCGTTCCCTTCGGCACTTCGGGGAAGCTCGCCTCGGCGCTCGGGATATAGTCGTGCAGCCCCTGGTGCAGGCGGCTGGCGTGATAGCCGTCGTTGTTGTTTTCGAACTGGACCTTCCAGTTCCAGGCGAAGTTCTCGACGACGGGCTCCGGCCCGCGCAGCTTTTCCAGCTCGTAATTGGCGACGATCGGCTCCAGCGGCGCGAGGCGTTCGACCAGCGGCTCCGCATCGGCATCGAAATTGACGAAGATGAAGCCGTGCCACACTTCCACTTTCAGCTTGGGCAGGTTGTACCTGGCCTTCTCGAAGTCGCAGGTCTTGTTCATGGCCGGGGCGCCGACCAGCTTGCCATCGAGATCGTAGGTCCAGTGGTGGTAGGGGCAGATGAAAGCGCGGGCATTGCCCTTGCCTTCGGCCACCAGCATCGCGCGGTGCTGGCACACGGCGGACATCGCCTGGAGGCCGCCCTCGCGGTCGCGCGTGACGATGATCGGCTCGTTGGCATGGGTGGCGGTAATGTAGTCGCCCGAATTGGGGAGCCATTCCTCGCGGCCGGCACACAGCCATTCGTGATAGAAGATCGCCTCTTTCTCGAACGCGAAGAATTCCTGGCTGGTGTAGATTTCCGGCGGCAGGGTTTCGGCCTCTTCGGTGGGCTTCACGGAGGATGCGAAGCTATCGAAGAACTTGTCGGTTAGAAGTGTCATGATGCGACCTCGTTCGTAACGTTGACCCATTGTGCGGCGCACAAGGCGAGTCGCGCAAGTGGACGCTTCCCGCCGTGCATCTTCGGAACAATTGCACCGATTTCCGCCAAATCTCGATCAAGCTTATACGGTCGCGATCAATGTTGCTTTGCAATATGCGCGCAATTTCTTGTCCGCTGGCCCGACCGCGCCGCCTGGCTGCGGCAAGCGCTCAGTAACGCTGGCCGATGCAGCCGTCGTGATAGATCGACGCCCCGGTCACGAAACGCGCTTCTTCCGAGGCGAGATAGACGAAGGCATGCGCCGTATCCTCCGGTTCGCTGGTGATCCCCAGGGCTCCCCGCGCGGCGATCTGCGCTTCGGCATCCTCGGCCGAGGCATAGTGCCCCCGGGCCGCGTAGTCGGCCAGCCCTTCGCGGATCAGCGGCGTCATCGTGATGCCCGGATGGACCGAGTTCACGCGGATCCGCTTCGGCCCGAATTCGAGCGATGCGCACAAGGTCAGCATGCGCCCCGCCGCCTTGGACGCGTGATAGCCGATATTGCGCGCGCTCGGCATGTAGGACGCCATCGACAGGTTGTTGATGATCGAACCGCCTCCTTCGAACCGCTGGCGGCTTTCCTCCAGCGCCGGAAGGCAGGCCTTCATGCCCAGGAACAGCGCGTCGTGGTTGACCGCCATGACCTTGCGCAGATCGTCCAGCGAACAGTGTTCGATACCGGAATGGATCGAGATGCCGGCATTGTTGACGAGGATGTCGATCCCGCCGAACTCCGCCGCCGCCTGTTCGGCGATACGCGCCCAGTCGGCTTCGCTGGTCACGTCGTGCCGCCACAGGCGGAATGCCTCGCGCGGGCCGGCCTGGGCCATGCGTTCGGTGATTTCGGCCACTTCGTCGTCGCGGAAATCGGTGCCGATCACGCCCTTGCAGCCTTCGCGCAGGAACGCTTCGCAGATCGCGACACCGATGTTCCCGTTGCGCCCCGCGCCAGTGACGATCGCGACCTTGCCTTCCAGCCTGTTCCCCATTTTCCGCTCTCCTCGTATTTCTGTTCTTGCCGGCCCGAGGCTATGCCCGCGCGGCAGGGGGCGGCAATCGCCGCCACCCCGCTTTCCGCCCTTGCGGGAAAACCGCCCCTTGCGGGGTCAGATGTGCATGATGTCGGCGACGGCCTTGCCGAAGAAGGCCTCGCGCGCCGACTGGGATACGTCGCCAAGCTGCTCGTCGTAGATCCGCACCGAATCCTGATGCCCTTCGACATGCGGGAAATCGGACGAGAACACGACGATTCCCTCGGGGATACGCTCGATCGTCGGACGCAGCCTGTCCTGCTGGTGCACCACCGACACGCGCACTTGCCGCTGCATGTATTCGCTCGGCTTGAGCGGCAGATCGTAGCGGCCGAAGGCCAGCATCTTCGGCCGGCTCATGTCCGCTTCGGCATCGATCGAATCGATGAAATGCGGCAGCCAGTCGATGCCCAGTTCGGACACGATGAAGCCCAGCTTCGGATAGCGTTCCATGACCCCGCCGAAGATCATCGAGGCGATCGCCATCTGCGGCACCATCTGCCGGGCGAGCGAGGCGAGGCGATAGAAGGTCATGATATCGTCGCCCATGTTGCCCCAGCCGGGGTGCATCGGCGCGCGGCCGCCGCCGACATGGAACATGATCGTCATGCCCAGGTCCTGCGCTTCGGCCCAGAACGGTTCGAAGTCGGGGTGGTTCAGCGCCTTGTTGCCTTGCGGGTCGGCCTTGACGAAAACGACCGTGGAGCCCTTCTGGCGCATGCTGCGCATCTGGGCCCGGCTCCATTCCACGTCGACGAGATCGACCACCACGGTCGGGATCAGGCGGTCGGTATAGCCGTGCAGCCGGTCCGCGGCCCAGTTGTTGTAGGTGTCGAGCGTCTGCAGCGCGAGTTCCATTTCCCCCGCCCGCACCGCGTTGCGATAGGGATGGTAACCCAGCGTCGGCAGGACGATCTGCATGTCGATCCCGCGTTCGTCCATCCACTTGAGGCGCGGTTCCGGCTCGCTGGCGGCTGGCAGGTAGGCTCCGGCTTCGATCGCCTGTTTCGGCGGTTCCCCGCCCCTGATGAAGGCTTCGTAAGCTTCGCGCACCTTTTCCGGCACGAGCTTGAGCGGATCGGGCCGGATAGCCGGGGGAACCGAGGCGAAAAGATCGCCTACCACGACATCGACCAGCTTTTCCGCCGCGGACATCGGCGGCAGCTTCGCGGCAAGGGCGGGATTGGCCTTTTCGAACCAGTCGGTCGGTTCCTGAAAATGGCTGTCGGCATCGATAATACGCATGGCTGCTTTCTCCCAGACTCGTCTTGTTCGTGCAGGACGGACTGTGGGCGGGTTGCCCGCAATCTCATCGTCTGGCCGGACTATATCGTTTACTTATGCGAATTTCACCCCGCCGGATCGCCTGGCCGGAAATCCGGAATTTGTTCGTACAGGCTGCGGCTCGCGACGACTGCCCGTTGAAGCTTGCGGCGGGTCACGCCTTCCAGCGCATGGCGCGCATGCTGGAGCCGGATGTTGTCCCAGATCACCAAGTCGCCTTTCGCCCAGCGGTGTTCATGGAGCGAGGCCGGATCGTAGAGCACCGCGAACAACTGTTCGAGCAGATGCTCGCTCTCTTCCGGCCCCAGTTCGTTGATGCGGGCGGTCTGCGCCTGGTTGACGTACAGCACGGGACGGCCGGTGCGCGGATGCGCGATCACGGCCGGCCGGTCGAAACGATGCGCGGAGCGGGGAATGTCATAGGAAACGGCCCGTCCGCTGGCCGAGGAACTGACCGCCGCGGCAGTCAGCCCTTCCAGCCGCATGCGCAGCCCATCGTCGAGTTCCTCGCAAGCGCGCGCGCCATCGGCGAACAACGTGGCCGTCTGCCCGTCCACCACGTCCAGCGCATGGAGCGAGATGTAGGAGAACGGCTCCGGCGCGAAAGCGAGGTCGGAATGGAACCCCAATGCGCCCAGCCCCAGCACGCCGTCGTCCGGCGCGACATAGTTGAGCGTCGCCCGGTCGCCGAGGACCGGGCCGAACAGGCGCATGATCTCCAGCTGGCGGGCAAGCGGCAGCGCCTGCCCCCGCGCCACGAGCAGGCCGTGGCGGTCGATCAGCGCCCGCAAGGCCGCCTCGTCCTCCGCCGCCAGAGGCCGGGAAAGGTCGGTCAGGAGTTCCACCCCGAACGGGTCGAGCGTTCGCCACGCAAGCCGCGTCGCCATGCCTGCCGGTTCCATCGCCGCCTCAATCGAGCGGGATGTTGTAGAGCCGCGCGGCATTGCCGCTCAACACCTTGCGCTTGGTCGCTTCCGGCAGGCCGGCCAGCGCCGCAGCCACCTTGTCCAGCCCTTCGCCATAGAGGCAGGTCGGGTGCGGGAAGTCGGTTTCGAACAGGACGTTGTCTTCCCCCACCTGTTCGATCGTGTGTGCGATGTCGCCATGTTCGAACCAGAAGCAGGCGTGGATCTGGCGGCGGAAATAGTCCGACGGCTTCATCGAAAGATAGCTGACCGAGGACGGAGCCAGTTCGTCGACCTGGTAGTCGAGGTTTTCCAGCAGGTACGGAATCCAGCCGATCCCGCTTTCGACCGAGACGAATTGCAGGCTCGGGAAGCGTTCGCACACGCCCGAAAACAGGAGGTTGGTCAGCACGCGGGCATTGCTGAAGAACATCATCGCCCCGCCCACGGCCAGCTTCTGGTCGTCGCCTTGCGAAGGCCAGGGGGTCGATCCGAACCAGGTGCGCTGGGTCTGGCTGCCGCCAATGTGAAAGTTCACCGGCAAGGCAAGGTCCTGGCACGCTTCCCACAAGGGATCCCAGAAACGTTCGCCCAGGTCCGCCATGCCCGCGTCCTGCGGGTCGGAATTGGTGATGATCCCGCGCAAGCCCATGGCCTTGGCCCGTTCCGCCTCGGCAATCGCGGCATCGAGATCCCACCACGGCAGCAAGGCCATCGGCAACAGCCGCCCGCCGGACTGTTCCTGCAATTCGGCCATGGCGTCGTTGTAGACCGTCGTCGTCACCATTCTCAGGTCCGGGTCGTAATCCGACGCCTTGGTGTTCCCGAAGCCGAGCAGGTTGGGATAGACGATCTGCGCCCACACGCCGGTCCGGTCCATCATCTCCAGCCGGGGCGCGACGCCCGAGGCCCCGTCATGCACGTCGGCATAGCGCAGGTCCATGAAGCTCGCCCCGTGCTGCTTGGAGCCGTCCTTGAGGATGCAGGCGGCCGGCTGGGCCAGCCCGAACGGCCGCCCGTCGAGGAACCAGTGCGGCGTGCCGTCCACGTCGCGCACTTGCGGCC
>JAQVEQ010000196.1 GCA_028697875.1 Novosphingobium sp.
CATGGAATACTGGAAGCGCTCGCCGCTCTGCCTTGTCGGCAACGTCAAGACGCGGACGCTGGTGGTGGTCGGCTCCGAGGACTACCGCACGCCCGACAGCGAATCCGAGCAGTACTATGCCGCGCTGCAGATCCGCAGCGTGCCCACGGCGATGGTCAAGGTTCCGGGTGCAAGCCACGGCGGCATTGCCGCGCGGCCCTCGCAATCGGCGGCCAAGGCCTCGGCGATCCTGGCGTGGTTCGACAAGTACCGCACCGATGGAAAGGGCACCGACGCGGCCTCCGGGGCTAGCGAGTAGAGGCCAGTTCCTCCGCGAGCAGGGCGACCAGCTCTGCCGCGGGCATGGGGCGGGAGAGGGGCGCACCTTGTCCCGCCCATTGCGGGCCGAAACCACCTTCGCCGGCTGCCTTGGCAGCGGCGTTGAGGGCCTTCCCGACGTGATAGGCGCGCGGATAAACGGCCACGGGTGGCAGGGCCGGCGTGGCGGCGAAAGCCGTGAAGCGGTTGGCAAGGCAGCGGGCAGGGCGGCCGGAAACCACATCGACCATGCTCGTGTGCTGCGCAGCCTTGCTGGCGAGCGCGGCGCGATAGGCCTCGTCCGCGCTGCTTTCCGGGCAGGCGATGAAGGCCGTACCGAGCTGGGCCGCGATCGCGCCGAGGTCGAGCGCGGCCCGGATGCCACGGCCATCCATGATGCCGCCCGCTGCGATGACCGGCAGCCCCGACTGTGCGACCAGCAGCCGTGTCAGCGCCATCGTACCCAGCCGGTCATCCGGCGCGGCAGGATCGAACATGCCGCGATGCCCGCCGGCTTCCCAGCCCTGCGCAACCAGAGCGTCGATCCCGGCGTTCTTCGCCAGCCGCGCCTCGTCCAGCGAGGTCGCCGTTGCCAGCAGCAGGCATCCGGCTGACTTGAGCGCGGCAACGGCTTCCGCGCCAGGCAGGCCGAAGTGGAAACTGACGACTGGCGGTGCGGCCTCCACCAGCGTGCGCAGCATGTCCGCATTGCCGGAAAAGGTGGGGTAGATCGTCTCCAGCGTATCGGGCGGCCGGGCGCCGAACGCGGCGAAGAGCGGCACCATGGCGCGCAGCCATGCCTCTTCGCGCGCGGCATCGGGCACCGGATCGGCATGGACGAACAGGTTGACGTTGAAGGGGCGATCGGTCGCTTCGCGCACTTGCGCGATGTCGCGCGCGGCGCTTTCCGGCATCAGCGTGCCCACCGCGATCGAGCCGAGCGCGCCGGCATTGCTCACGGCCGCGGCCATGGCGGGGGTGGAAGTTCCCGCCATGGGGGCCTGAATCAGTGGGACGGCAAGTCCCAGACGCGCAACAAGATCCATGGTTCGTCGCGCGAAAAGCGATCAGGCTTCCGCCGGATTGCTCTGGAGCTGGCAGTAGTTCTGGATGCCCATGCGTTCGATCATGTCGAACTGCTTTTCGAGGTAGTCGACGTGCTCTTCCTCGCTTTCGAGGATGCGCTCGAAAATCTCGCGGCTGACGTAGTCGCGCACCGCCTCGCAATGGGCGATGGCTTCCTTGAGCAGCGGGATCGCGTCGTGCTCCAGCGCGAGGTCCGCTTTCAGGATTTCCTCTACGCCTTCGCCGATGCGCAGCTTGCCCAGCGCCTGGAAGTTGGGAAGCCCTTCGAGAAACAGGATGCGGTCGGCAAGCGCATCGGCATGCTTCATCTCGTCGATCGACTCGTGGCGTTCGTATTCGGCGAGCTTCTTGATCCCCCAGTTGTCCAGCATGCGGTAGTGCAGCCAGTACTGGTTGATCGCGGTCAGTTCGTTGAACAGCGCCTTGTTGAGAAAATCGATGACTTGCTGGTCACCCTGCATAGCGCGTCTCCTGTAATCTGGAGCGCGGAGTATGCGTTCGCGATGGGCTCAACACAAGTCGGTCGGACAAAACAAGTCAGGCGGCAGCGGAAATGGCCATCCCCACTTCGATTGCTTCTTCGGCAAGGATCTCGTCTGCTTCGTCCAGACACTGGCGGCACTGCGGGGGGCGACCCAGAGCTTTATAAACGGCCTCTGCATCGCCGGCGAACCGGCGTGCAGCAGCGCGAAAATCCGTTTCGCGAATGGCATTGCAGATACAGACGTACATGGGCGAATCCTCTTGCCTGCCACTATAGCCAAATGCGAATTGATCGCAATAGCTTTTGCGACTCGTTATCAGAGGCGGTTCGCGAGGACCTTGCGCTCGATCAAGGATCGCCAGAGCCATTCGAGCGGGCCTCGCCGGTAGCGGTGCAGCCACGGCTCGCTCCAGCCCAGCATCAGGACCCAGCCGCCAAGCACGAAGAGCCATTGCTGGGCCAGGGTCATGCTGCCGAACAGGCCGAGGCCCCAGCCGTAGAACGCGAAAGTCATGACCAGGCTGGTCAGGATGTAGTTGCTGAAGGCCATGCGCCCGGCTGCGATCAGTCTGCAGCCAACGGCGGTGGGGGCGAGGCGCGGCGTGGCCAGCACGAGCAACGCGGCATAGCCGCAGCCGCACAGCAGGTGAGGCAGGGCCATGCCCCAGACCAGCGCGGCCTCCATGGCGATCGGCGGGAAATGACGCGGCCATGCCCATGCCAGGAACCCGGCGGTGATGGCGAGCCCTGTGGCCGTGCAGGCAAGGCCTGTCGCCATCAGCCGGGCGCGCGGCGTTGCGCCGGTCAGCAGGCCGGTGCGGTAGATGACCATGCCCACCAGCATCAGCGGGAGCGTTTCGGCGAAACTGCTCAGCACCATGTCGATCTGCCAGAGCGGGCGTTCACCGAGTTTGACGAGCAGGAGCCCCAGAAAGCCGAACCGGCTTTCGCGCATTTCCTGTGCCGCCCAGTCGCGGACCGGCTCGAACCACGCGTTCACCAGGTGGACCTGGGCGGCCGAAGCCGTGCCCTGGCGCAGTGCCGCTTCGGCATGGACGGCAGGCATCGAGGCGAAGAGGCCCGAGAGGGACCAAGTGAAATAGAGCCCGAGCGCAATGGCGAGCAGGGCGCGGTTGCTTAGAGGGCGCAGCAGCAGCGCGCCGAGGCCGCAGACCGCATAGAGGAACAGGATGTCGCCCCACCACAGGACGAAATAGTGCAGCGCGCCCAGCAGCATCAGCCAGAACAGCCTGTGTACCTGCAGCACGTCCCCGTCGCGTCCCGCCGCTTCGGCGTGTTCCCAGAACAGGACGATCCCTGCGCCGAACAGCAGCGAAAACAGCGCACGCATTTTCCCTTCGAAAAAGAGGAAGGAAAAGGCAAAAGCGGCTTCGTCGACAGCGCCGACGGGGCGCGGCAGATGCGGCGATGTCAGCGACGCCATGGGCCCGGCGAACCCGCCGATATTGATCGCGAGGATGCCCAGCACGGCAACGCCCCGGACAAGGTCGAGCGTTGCCAGCCGTTGCTGCCCGGTCGCGGCAGGGCGTGCCGCCGGCGTGAGATCCGGCAGGGGATCGGGCGCGGGATCAGGCACGGGACAGGGCCCCGGTCAGTCTCGCACTGCGAGACAGGCGTAACCGCTTGCCGAAAGGCGCGAACAGGCGGCATTGGCTTCGGCGTGGGTGGCAAAGCCGCCCGCTTGAAGTTTGGTCAGCCGGCCAGCGGGCACCAGCAGTTTGCCATGACCGGCAAGCTCTGGACGGTTGCGGATCTTTGCCCATAGCGCATCGGCATTGCTGCTTACGCCGAACGCGCCGAGCTGTACGCGCCAAGGCCCCGATGCGCTGGCGGCTGCCGGGGGCGCCTTGGGCTGCGGCGCTGGTGCAGCGGGTTTCGGTGCGGGTGTTGGCGTGGCTCTTGGCATGGGAGGCGGAGCAGGCCGGCGCGCCATGGCGGGCGGCGGTGCTGTGCGGGTATAGTCGGCGCCGGCTGTGGCCGGGCTGTCGTTTCCGGCCGTGCGTATCGCTGCGGCGAGGGCCTGATCGGCCGGGACGACTTGCGGCGCCGGGGCCGGCGCGGATGCGA
The DNA here is from genome assembly GCA_028697875.1 of Novosphingobium sp. Classification (GTDB taxonomy): domain Bacteria; phylum Pseudomonadota; class Alphaproteobacteria; order Sphingomonadales; family Sphingomonadaceae; genus Caenibius. The sequence continues at coordinate 3,956 of JAQVEQ010000196.1, forward strand.
CCCCGGGCGCGCGCACTGCGGAGGTCGGCTGCGGCGATCCCAGTTCGGCCGAGTTGGCGAGGCGTGCGCGCGTCGCTTCGGCTTCGGCGGCGATTTGCGTGGAAAGGATCACGCTCTTCTGGCGATCGGCAAGCGGAATGTGCTGGTCCATCTGCGCCAATGCGCGCCGGGCCTGCGGAAGTCCGGCCTGTCCGGCAAGGCTGACCAGAGCATAGGCGCGGATCCAGTCCTTCTCCACCAGATCGCCGTTGAAGTGGGCAAGGCCCAGAATGTACTGCGCGCGCGGATCGCCGCGGGCGGCGGAGGCCTTGATATAGGGCATGGCCTTTTCCCGCTCGCCGTCCTGAAACAGCAGCAGGCCATAGATATCGGCGGCCTTGAGGTGCCCGTGCGCGGCCGCCTTGCCGTAGAGTTCCTTGGCCTTTTCAAGATCCAGTGGCACGCCCCGGCCAAGCTTGTAGGCCTGTGCAAGATTGAACTGCGCATCCGGATCGCCCCGGTCGGCGAGTGGTTTCCATTCCTTGATGGCGGCAGTGAAGTCCCCGGCGGACCAGGCATCGACTCCCGCCTTGACGTCGGCCCAGGCACGGGTCGTGGGCAATACGCAAGTGACAGCGGCCATGCTGCCGAGAAAGAAAACCGGAAGAAATCTCTTCACGTTCATCATGCCCGTTTATGCCCCGTGATTGAAGGTATGGTAACCGAAAACCGGTAGTCTGAATCGGCACGGCCCTTGGAAAGGTACGTAAGGGGACCGGAAACCTTGTTATCAAAAATGGTAAACGTATGCTTGCCAGAACCCCTGAGGGTCCCGCTTAAATGCTATTTTAGCGGGATTTTCCTGAGCTCCAACGATTAACCCAAAATTAGGAACGATCTGCGAATTTCCTCGGCAGAGAGTTTCTTTTGCCTGTCGTATTTCGTTGGGGGACTTGGTTTGCGCGTACTAGCATTGGCATCGCAAAAAGGCGGTTCGGGGAAGACGACTTTGTCGGGGCACCTTGCCGTTCAGGCGCAACGGGCCGGCGCAGGGCCGGTCGTCCTTATCGACATAGATCCGCAGGGGTCGCTTGCCGATTGGTGGAACGAGCGCGAGGCTGAACTGCCCGCCTTCGCCCAGACGACCGTTGCGCGCCTTGCCAACGATCTGCAGGTGCTGCGCCAGCAGGGCTTCAAGCTTGCGGTCATCGACACGCCGCCAGCCATCACCATGGCCATCCAGAGCGTGATCTCGGTGGCCGAGCTGATCGTCGTGCCGACCCGTCCCAGCCC
>JAQVEQ010000197.1 GCA_028697875.1 Novosphingobium sp.
GTCGAGGACCAGCGTGGCGGTGCCACCGGGCAGGACATGGCCGGCCAGGTGCCGGTCGTAGCCCGCCTGCAACGTGCCGCCCGCGTCGTGCGCGATCTTGAGTTCGTGATTGCGGACCAGCGCCAGCTTGCCGTCCGGCAGGGGGAAGCAGCCCATCCCGTCGGCCCGGTCGGGAACGGTCCCGCCATCGTCCATCGCGTCGCCCAGGCGGGAAATCACCCGGTAGGCGAAGCCTTCCGGCAGGTCGAGCAAGGCTGCCGGATCGGGCCGCAGCGGGCCGTAGAAAGGTGCCGCCGCCTGCGCCGCCGCCGGGCCACACCTGCCTGCGAGCAGCAAGGCGGCGAAAGCCGCGCCCGCCCCTTGCAGGACCATGCGGCGGTCGGCCGCTATCGGCGAAGTTCGTTCCACTCTGTCCCCCCTTGCACCGTCCGGCTGCATCCGATCGCAGCGGGCCTTGCCGTGCAAGGGTTACGCATATGTGACGCGCCCTGTCACGTAACGGGCGTTACGTGACAGATGCGGCGGGCCGTTCAGCTGCAGCGTTCGATCACCATGGCGATACCCTGCCCGCCGCCGATGCACATGGTGACCAGGGCATAGCGGCCGCCGGTCCGTTCCAGTTCGTACATCGCCTTGACAGTGATGACCGCGCCGGTCGCGCCAACCGCGTGGCCGAGCGAAATGCCGCTGCCGTTCGGGTTGACCTTGTCCGCCGGGAAGTTGAGTTCCTTCGCGACGGCGCAGGCCTGGACCGCGAACGCTTCGTTGGATTCGATCACGTCGATGTCGGCGACCGTCAGGCCCGCGCGTTCCAGCGCGATCGGCACCGCGTGGATCGGGCCGAGGCCCATGACTTCGGGATCGACGCCGGCATGGCCCCAGGAAACGATGCGCGCCATCGGCTTGAGGCCCTTGGCCTTCACCGCCTCTTCCGAAGCGACCACCACGGCGGCGGCGGCGTCGTTCACGCCCGAGGCATTGCCCGGGGTGACAGTGCCGTCCTGCTTGAACGCGGCTTTCAGTTTGCCCATCTGTTCCACCGAGGCATCGGCGCGGACGTGTTCGTCGGTGTCGAAGACCACGGTGCCCTTGCGGGTCTTGATTTCCATCGGGACGATCTGGCTCTTGAAGCGGCCTTCCTCGATGGCGCGGGCGGCGCGCTTGTGGCTTTCCACCGCCAGTTCGTCCTGCGTGTCGCGGGTGATCTGATAGCGTTCCGCGACGTTTTCGGCAGTCACGCCCATGTGGCCGTGGCCGAACGGATCCTGCAGGATCTCCAGCATGGCGTCGAGCATCACCATGTTGCCCATCTTGTTGCCCCAGCGGGCGCTCTTGAGCACGTGCGGGGCGTTGCTCATGCTTTCCGCGCCGCCGGCCGCGGCGATCTCCGTCTCACCGTCGGCCACCATGCGGGCGGCGAGGATGATCGCTTCCAGGCCGGATCCGCACAGGCGGTTGATCGTCAGCGCCGGGGTTGCGACCGGCACGCCGGCATTCACGGCCGACACGCGGGCGAGATAGGCATCGCGCGGTTCGCTCTGGATCACCTGGCCGATCACGACATGGCCGATGTCGCCCGGCTCCACCCCGGAGCGCGAAATCGCTTCGCCGAGAACGGTGGACGCGAGCTGGTCGGGCTTGAAGCTCTTGAGGCCGCCGCCGAAATCGCCGATCGCGGTGCGAACGCCGGAAACCAGGTAGATGGGCTTGCTGAGAGGCACGGGCAGATCCTTCGTAGCAGGAGTGGTTGCGGCCAATCCGGCGCCTTCCGGCGCCTGGCTTGGCCGGTCTCCTAGAAGCGCCGGACGGTTTTTTCCAGTCCCTACGGCAATGCGTGCCGCACAAGCGGAAAGGGGCCTATCCCGCTTGCGCTGCCGCTTCGACTTTCTCGAGCACCATCCGGGCATGCTCCTTCCGGCAGATCAGCAGGTCGGGCATATAGGTGTCGGCCTGGTTGTAGACCAGCGGCGAGCCGTCGATGCGCGAGCAATGCAGGCCATGGGCCTGCGCGACCGCCACCGGGGCGCAGCTATCCCATTCGTACTGCCCGCCGGAATGGAGGTAGATGTCCGCTTCGCCGCGGATCACCGCCATGGCCTTGGCCCCGGCGGAGCCCATCGGGACCAGTTCGGCCCCGATGGCTTCGGCGACGGAAACCGCTTCGGCGGCCGGGCGCGTGCGGCTGACCACCATGCGCAGGGGTGAGCCCGCGGGCGGAAGCTGCGCGGGCCGGTCCGAACGCAGCACCAGGTCGAGCCCGGGCAGGGCGACGGCGCCGATTTCCGGCTTGCCGTCCACTGCCAGCGCGACGTGGACGGCCCAGTCGGCACGTTCCTCGCCATATTCGCGCGTGCCGTCGACCGGGTCGACGATCCACACGCGGGACTTGCCGAGCCGTTCCTCGGTGTCCTTGCTCTCTTCCGACAGCAGCCCGTCGTCCGGACGCTGCTGGCGCAGGGCGTGGACCAGGAACTGGTTGGCGGTCTGGTCCCCGGCCTTGCCCAGCGACTTGCCTTCGAACATGCCCGAAGCGCGAACCTGAAGCAGTATCTGGCCCGCGACACCGGCGAGATGCGCGGCGAGTTCCGTATCGGTCATGGCCATTACACGTCCCCCAGCAGGGTATCGATGATCAGCGTGGCGGCGTCTTCCGGCGTCATCTTGGTCGTGTCGATACGGACTTCGGGGTTGGCCGGCTTTTCGTACGGGCTGTCGATCCCGGTGAAGTTCTTCAGTTCGCCCGAACGCGCCTTCTTGTAGAGGCCCTTGACGTCGCGGCTTTCGGCCACTTCGAGCGGGGTGTCGATGAACACTTCGAAGAACTCGCCATCGGGCAGCATCGCACGCACCATGTCGCGGTCCGCCTGGAACGGCGAAATGAACGCGGTGATCACGATCAGGCCGGCATCGGTCATCAGCTTGGCGACTTCGCCGACCCGGCGGATGTTCTCGATCCGGTCGGCTTCGGTGAAGCCGAGGTCCTTGTTCAGCCCATGGCGGACGTTGTCGCCGTCGAGCAGGAAGGTGTGCCGGTTCATCCGGTGCAGCTTCTTCTCGACCATGTTGGCGATGGTCGACTTGCCCGAGCCCGACAGACCCGTGAACCACAGCACTGCGGGCTTCTGGTTCTTGAGGCCGGCGTGCTGCTTGCGGCCGATGTCGAGCGCCTGCCAGTGGACGTTCTGCGCGCGCCGCAGCGAGAAATGCAGCATGCCCGCGCCGACAGTGGCATTGGTGATCTTGTCGATCAGGATGAAGCCGCCGAGCGTGCGGTTGTCCGTGTAGGGTTCGAACACGATCGGCTTGTCGGTGACGATTTCGGCCACGCCGATTTCGTTGAGCTCCAGCGTCTTGGCCGCGAGGTGCTCCATCGTGTTGACGTTGACGGTGTATTTCGGCTCGTGGATCGTCACCGAAACCGTCTGCGTGCCGAGCTTGAGCCAGTAGGCGCGGCCGACGTGTAGCGGTTCGTCAGCCATCCACACGACGGTGGATTCGAACTGGTCGGCAACCTGCGGCGGCTGGTCGGCAGTGGCGATCACGTCGCCGCGCGAACAGTCGATCTCGTCGTTGAAGCAGATCGTGACCGATTGACCGGCCACGGCTTCGTCGAGATCGCCGTCCAGGGTGACGATGCGCGATACGGTGCTCGTCTTGCCCGAAGGCAGCACGCGCACGGCATCGCCCGGCTTGATGCCGCCCGTCGCGACCAGGCCGGAGAAGCCCCGGAAGTCGAGGTTCGGGCGGTTGACCCACTGGACCGGCATGCGGAACGGCTTGAGCTGGTCCACGCTGGTGTCGACTTCCACCGTTTCGAGGTGGTCGACCAGAGTGCGGCCGAAATATTCCGGCGCCTTGTACCACGGCGTATTGTGCGACAGCATGGTGATGTTGTCGCCCTTGAAACCGGAAATCGGCATGGCGACGAAGCTTTCGATGCCGATCGATTCCGCGAATTCGGCATAGTCGGCGACGATCTTGTCGAAGACTTCCTGGCTGTAGTCGACCAGGTCCATCTTGTTCACCGCCAGCACCAGGTTGCGGATGCCGATCAGGTGGCACAGGAAGGAATGGCGGCGGGTCTGCGTCAGCACGCCTTTGCGCGCGTCGATCAGGATCACGGCGAGGTCGGCGGTCGAGGCGCCGGTCACCATGTTGCGTGTGTACTGTTCGTGGCCGGGCGTGTCGGCGACGATGAACTTGCGCTTTTCGGTGCCGAAGAAGCGGTAGGCAACGTCGATCGTGATGCCCTGTTCGCGTTCGGCGGCGAGCCCGTCGACGAGCAGCGCGAAGTCGATTTCCTGCCCTTGCGTGCCGACTTTCTTCGAATCTGCGGCCAGCGCGTCGAGCTGGTCTTCGAAGATCATCTTCGAATCGTACAGCAGGCGCCCGATCAGGGTCGACTTGCCGTCATCGACGCTGCCGCAGGTGATGAAGCGCAGCATCGTCTTGTGCTGGTGCTGTTCGAGATAGGCGTCGATGTCCTTGGCGATCAGTTCGTCGACGACGTAGACGGGTTCGTCCTTGGTGGTCACGTCCGACATCAGAAATACCCCTGCTGCTTCTTCACTTCCATGCCGGCACCGCCGGCGTCCTTGTCGATGGCGCGGCCTTGCCGTTCCGATGTGGTCGTCAGGAGCGTTTCCTGGATCACTTCGGGAAGGGTCTTGGCCTCGCTTTCCACCGCGCCGGTCAGCGGGTAGCAGCCGAGCGTGCGGAACCGGATCGACCGTTCGACCGGGACTTCGCCTTCCTTCAGCGGGAAGCGTTCGTCATCGACCATGACCAGCATGCCGTCGCGTTCCACTGTCGGGCGCTTGGCCGAGAAGTAGAGCGGGACGATGGGGATGTCGTTGAGGTGGATGTATTGCCACACGTCCAGCTCGGTCCAGTTCGAGATCGGGAACACGCGGATCGATTCGCCCTTGGCCTTGCGGGCGTTGTAGAGGTTCCACAGTTCCGGGCGCTGGTTCTTGGGGTCCCAGCCGTGCGACGCGGTGCGGAACGAGAAGATGCGTTCCTTCGCGCGGCTCTTTTCCTCGTCGCGGCGGGCGCCGCCGAAAGCCGCGTCGAAACCCCACTTGTCGAGCGCCTGCTTGAGCCCTTCGGTCTTCCACATGTCAGTGTGGAGCGGACCGTGGTCGAACGGGTTGATCCCTTTCTCCATGGCTTCGGGGTTATGGTAGACAAGCAGCTCCATCCCCG
>JAQVEQ010000198.1 GCA_028697875.1 Novosphingobium sp.
GGTGGAACATCTCCATCCCGTGCACCTTTCTCCGCCACATAGCCGCCGCCGGGCGACGCTCCATGGTGTGAATGGGGGGGGGCGTCCGCTGATCGGTTTCCGCGAACAGGGATCGCACCGGACTGTCGATCTCAGGGAATGCCCCATGCTCGCGCCGGAGCTGTTCGCGCTGGTCGAGCCGTTGCGTGCGCTGCTCGCCCGCCGCAAGGGCAAATACGCCGCCGATCTTACGCTCACCTTGACCGACCAGGGTGTCGATGTGGGTATCAAGGGGCTGACCTGCGAAGGGCTGGCCGAGACGGAGGCGCTGCTCGATTTCGCGCGCGATCCGGGACTGGCGCGGTTGACGCTCGATCAGGGCTTTGGCCCCGAAGCGATGTGGGAACCGGAACCCGTGACCGTCTCGCTTTCGGGCGTCCCGGTCGGGTTTCCCTCGGGAGCGTTCCTGCAAGCGACGGCCGATGGCGAGGCTACGCTGGCTGCGAGTGTCCGGGAATGGCTTTCGGGGGCAGGGACGATTGCCGATCTCTTCTCCGGGCTTGGCACCTTTGCCTTCGCTCTCGCAGGTTCGGCCAAGGTTCTGGCGGTCGAGGCGGCGCAAGACGCGCACCTTGCCTGCAAGGCGGCTGCCGGGCGCAGGCTGGTTCCCGTTCATGCTATGCACCGCGACCTGTTTCGCAACCCGTTGCAGCCTGCCGAGTTGAACCGCTTCGATGCCGTGCTGCTCGACCCGCCGCGGGCTGGCGCGCGCGAACAGGTGAAATTGCTGGCCGAAAGCACGGTTGGCCGGATCGCCTATATCAGTTGCAACCCGGTCAGCTGGGCGCGCGATGCGAAAATGCTGGCCGATGGCGGCTATCGCCTGGCCCACTTGCGTCCGGTCGGCCAGTTTCGCTGGTCGACCCATGTCGAACTGGTGAGCCTGTTTATTCGCTGAGAGACGCAAGTATCTGTTCGAAAAGCCAATCTGCGGATTCTTGCTCGGCAAAGGCGTGGCTTGCCCCGGGGCAGTGGGCGAGGCGCAGATCGGCCTTGTCCCATGCCGCTTCGAAGATTTGCGCGGTTCGGTCGCGTCCGGAAAGCAGAATGCGTACCCGCCCCGGAAAGGTGCGCAATCCGGTGGCCATTTCCCCGGCCAGCGTCGTCGGCGCGGGTTGCGGCTTCAAGGCGCTTGCCAAGCCGCGCATCAGCCCTTTGAACGAGACCTTTCCACTGGCTAGCCGCCGGATTTCCGCCGGGTTGCGCAGCTTTTCCGCATAACGCGCACGGATCGCGGCGGGCGGGGGCAGGGCATCGCTCCCCTCGCTGGTCCAGGGATTGGCCAGCACCAGTGTGTCGCAGCCCGCGCCATGCGCCAGCATCAGCGCACTGGCCGCATCGCATATGCCGAATGCGGCAATACGCTGCAGTTGCGGCGCTTCGCGCCGGAAAGCGGTAAGTGCGGCGGCGATATCGGGCGCGCTGCTGCGGAATCCGCTATTGGTCCCGCCGCTATCGCCCACGCCGCGGCGGTCGAAGCGGAAGACCGGATGGCCCACCGCTGCAATGCGTGCCGCGAGATGGGCTTGACCGGAAAAGGCCCCGCTGCGGATCTCGTTGCCTCCGGACACGATGAGCAAGCCACTTGCGCCGTTGGCTTCGTCGAGCGTGGCGGCCAGTTGCGCGCCTTGGCAAGCGAATGTCAGGTGCCTGCGAGTCATGCGCCGATGCCCATCGAGACGATCGCCGCCAGCGCGTCCACTTGTGCGGGCGCTTCGCCCGGTTCCGCGCGCAGCCATAGCCCGCTGCCGCCGATCGTCTCCTGATCGATGTCTGCCAGCCGCCCGCTGTCGTGCAGCCGGGATTGTTCGAGATCAGCGAACATGCGCGGGCCGATCCGGTATCCGGCGAGGTCGAGCCCTTCGCTACGGCCAGCCTCCAGCATTTCCTCGATCCCTTCCTCGCGCCCCGCCTCGCGCATGGCGACAAGGCGGGCCCGCATCAGCGCGCGCAGGGCATTGGCGCCGGGCTTGGGGGCATAGCGCCAGCCGGACAGTTCCGGCGGGGCGAGGATCGCGCTTGTGCGAACGGTCAGCAGGTGGGTTGCGCCGAAATGCGCCGCTGCCGCCTGCGCCGCATCCCGCCAGCTTGCCAAGGTCTGGTTTTCGAGCGGTTGCAGGCTCTCGTTGCAGCCGGGCAGGTCGGGCAGGAATGTGTCGATCTCCGCACCGTCGAGCCTGCGCATCACTTCAACCGTGTGGCGGCGCAGCTTGTTGGCTTCTTCGAACAGGGCGGGCAGGATCAGCAGGCGGTGCGGACGGCCCTTGTCGAAGGCAAGGGCGTATTCATCCCGCGTTCCGCCCTGGGCTTGCGGGCAGGGCCACGCGGTGACGTTCACCGGGCCCGGTCAGCCTTGCGTGCGCTTCGCTTCGGCAAAAGCCAGCAGAGCGCCATAGGTTTCCAGCAATTCGCCATCGACTTCGTCATCGTCGATCATGATGTGGAAACGGTCTTCCATTTCGGTGAGCAGAGTGGCCACCGCCATGGAATCGAGCTCGGGCAAATGGCCGAACAGGCCGGTTTCGCCGGTGAATGTGGCGACAAAGCCGGAATCGAGTCCGAGCACGTCGGACAGGACCTGACGCAGAATCGCGTCGGTCGCGGTGCCTTGCAAAGCCGGCACGCTGGCCGAACCGTCTTCAGATGTGCCGGAAATGGCTTGTTTGTGGTCCATGGGTACCCCTCGCAACCGCCCTAGCCAGCCGATTTGCCGGTTGCAAGCCGCCGCAGCATGCCACGCGCGATATGGGGCCAACTCGCTAGGCGTGCGGGATCGTGACAATCGAGCAGGAAACGCGGACGGACCTGCTCCATCCAGTCGGCCTTGTAGGCGTCGTTCCCGGTGCCGAAATCGACCGTCTGGACCCGGTCGCGATCGATCACATGCTCCATCAGCGCGGCGGTCAGCACCGTGCCGGCGGACAGTGGCTGTGCCTCGGGCAAGTGGGCGAGTTTATGGATATAGGCGGTGCCGCTTTCGGCCGTCCAGAATTGCGCGGCGACCGCATGCCCTTCGTGCCGGGCGATGCCGAGGCGCAAGTGCCCGGCGGCGCCTTCGCGTTCGGCAAAGCGGCGCAACAGGTCCGGATCGCCTTCGGCGGGCTTCCAGCTCATCTTGTAGATATCTTCGTAAGAAGACCATACTTCTTCTTGAAAATCCGTGATTATATCGATTTCGAAACGCTTCGCTTTGCGGGCGAGCGTTGTGCGCAATGGCCCGGGGCGGGTGGCGAGATAGCTAGCATAGGATCGGCCCCGGACGGGCAACATGTGGTTGCTGTCACAGGTGGAGCGGAACGCTGCCCAGCCGGCCGTGCGGAACGCCTCTTCCAGCAGGGACGCGCTGCCGTCTTCGTCCGGCAGGGGAGCGAGGACCACGCGCCGCGCGCGTGATTTGAGGTCGCGGGCCAGCGCCGTCAGCAGCGCCAGTTCGTCTGCTCCTTCGGTAATCAGCGGGCGCCAGGTGAAGGCGTACCAGTTGGCGAGTGCGTCCAGCCGGTTCGCACTTTGCCGGAGGGCAAGTGCCGCCATGGCTCCGTTGTCGCGGTCGTCGCGCGCCACGGCGAAAATTGCGCGGGAATCCGGGGATTCCGCCAGAAGTTCGAACCAGCCGGCATTGCCGAAGGGCCCGGCGGACACCGGTTTTGCCTCTTGCAAGACATCGACCCTGTCGTGATAGCTGACCGCGATCACATCAACCGTCCCCTTCCGGAGCTTCCTTCGCCCCATGACCGTCGCGCTCGATCCGAATCCCAGGCCGATCGACCATGTCGCCGAATATGGCGAACATGGTGCCCCGGCACTGATCCTGCGCGAGCGGACGCTTACCTATCATGACTTAAGGGGACGTATAGGGTCCTTGGCGGCGTGGTTGCAGGCCAAGGTTCCGCAGAAGGGCGCGCGCGTCGCCAGTTGGGCGGCGAAAGGCGAACTGACCTGCCTCATGCCGCTGGCGGCCGCTCGGGCGGGCCTTGTTCACGTGCCTGTCAATCCGCTGCTCAAGCACGCACAGGTCGCCCATATCCTTGCCGATAGCGGGGCAAGCCTGCTGTTGGGGAACGCGGCACGGCTTGCTTCGCTGGGGCAAGGGGATGTCCCTTCCGGATGCGATCCGGTCGAGGAAGGCGATGCGTGGGCCGGGGTGGATGCGGTGGCGTCCGGATTGGGGCCGTCTACTGCCGATCCGGGAGAGCTTGCGGCCTTGCTCTACACCAGTGGCTCGACCGGCAGACCCAAGGGGGTGATGGTGAGCCATGCCAACTTGTGGCTCGGCGCGGTCAGCGTGGCCAATTACCTGGGGCTGGAAGCCGACGATGTCGTGCTGGGGGTTCTCCCGCTGTCCTTCGACTACGGGCAGAACCAGCTGCTCTGCGCCTGGCGGGCGGGGGCCAGCGTGGCGCCGCTCGATTACCTGACCCCGCGCGATGTCACCAAGGCCTGCGCCAGGCACGGGATCACCACGCTTGCGGCAGTGCCGCCGCTGTGGGTGCAACTGGCCGAACAGGACTGGCCCGCAGAGGCCACGGCTTCGATGCGCCGGCTGACAAACAGTGGCGGAGCCTTGACGCCGGAGCTTGTGACCCGTCTGCGCGGAATTTTCCCGCAGGCCCGGCTGTTTCCGATGTACGGCCTGACCGAGGCGTTCCGTTCGACTTATCTCGACCCGGCCCTGGTCGACAGCCATCCGACCTCGATGGGCTGTGCAATTCCCTTTGCCGAAGTCCTGGTGATCGGGGATGATGGCGCGGTGACGTCGCCGGGCGAGGAGGGCGAATTGGTGCATTGCGGGCCTTTGGTTGCCTTGGGTTACTGGCATGATGCGGAGCGCACGGCGGAACGTTTTCGTCCGGCGCCGGCCTGCTCCACCTACGGCGGGAGCGCCGTCTGGTCGGGCGACAGGGTCGTGCGCGACGCAGAAGGGTTGCTCTATTTTGTCGGTCGGCGGGATGCCATGATCAAGAGCGCTGGCAACCGGATCAGCCCGCAGGAAGTGGAAGATGCCGCGCGCGCCACCGGCCTTGTGGCCGAAGCGATCGCGATCGGCGTCCCCGATGCGCGGCTGGGGCAGGCGGTGCATCTGGTCGTCCGCGCGGCGCCGGGGTCGGACGATGCCGAAGGCGCCTTGG
>JAQVEQ010000199.1 GCA_028697875.1 Novosphingobium sp.
TTGGCGACGAAGCGTTCGCCGGTTGCCGCCAGCGCTTCTTCCACGACCGGATGCCGTCCGCCTTCGATGGCGAGGCTGCGGTCCTCGACGATATCCGGCCGTGCCCAGCCGCCTTCGGCCACGCGTTCGGCAAGGCCCGCCGCGACGTCGATCCGGGCCAGCGCGTCGGCGGTGGCGGCGATGCCGTGCCGGTCGTCCACCGCGCGGGCGGTCAGTTCCTCGAAATGCGCTTCTTCCGCGGCCAGCGCGTGGCCGCCGGCTTCGGCGATGCGGCTCGCCTCTTCGTGCAGGACCAGCGAGTTGAACCGCACTGCGCTGGCCATGGTCTGGCGGTGAGTGAAACCGCTGTCGGGCGCCATCAGGGTGTCGGCGTGCCGGGCTGGGACTTCGATGAAATAGCCGAGCACCCCGTTGTGCCGGATCTTGAGCGCGGCGATCCCGGTTTCGTCGCGGTACTTCGCTTCCAGCGCGGCGATCGCGCGGCGGGCGTTGCCGGAAACCTGGCGCAATTCGTCGAGCGCGGCGTCGTAGCCTTGGGCGATGAAGCCGCCCTGGCTACGCTCGGTCGGCGGGGAAGGGACCAGCGCCCGGGCATAGAGATCGACCAGCGCGGCGTGGCCGCCCAGCGCGGGCAGCAGCCGTTCCAGCAGCGGGGGCAGGCCGGGGCGCCCTTGCAAGTGGTCGCGGATGCGATGCGCTTCGGACAGGCCGTCGCGGATCTGGCCGAGATCGCGCGGGCTGCCGCGCCCGGCGACGATCCGCCCCAGCGCCCGCCCGACATCGGGCAGGGCGCGCAGCACCGCGCGCAAGTCGGCGCGCAGCAGCGGATCTTCGTGCAGGTACCCGACGGCGGCCAGCCGGGCATGGATCGCATCGGCATCGGTCAGCGGCGAGGCAAGGTCGTCGGCCAGCAGCCGCGCGCCCGCGCCGGTGACGCAGCGGTCGACCGAGGCGATCAGGCTGCCCTTGCGTCCGCCGCGCTGCGCTTCGAGGATTTCGAGGCTGGAACGGGTCGCCTCGTCCATTGCCAGCCGCGCATCGCCCGCGCGCTCCACCGGAGGCAGCAGCAGGGGCAGCTTGCCGCAGCCGACATGGTCGAGATAGGCGACCAGCCCGCCCGCGGCGGCGAGCATGGCGCGGGAAAACGTGCCGAACCCGTCGAGCGTGGCGACGCCGTGGATCGCTTTCAGCCGGGCCTCGCCTTCGTCGCTGGCGAAGTCCATGCGCGGGCGCGCGATCGTGCCGTCGGGCGCGTCGTCCCACTCTTCGGGGCCGACCAGTTCGCTGGCGCCGAGCCGGGCGAGCGCGGCGCCCATGCGTTCGGGGGCGCATTCCTCCAGCTCCATCCGCCCGGTCGAGATGTCGCAGGCGGCGATCCCCACCGTGCCGCGCACTTCGCAGGCGGCGGCAAGCACGTTGGCGCGGCGCGGTTCGAGCAGCGCCTCTTCCGTCAGCGTGCCGGCCGTGACGAAGCGGACGATTTCGCGCGCGACCAGCGCCTTGGAACCGCCGCGCTTCTTCGCCTCCTCGGGCGTTTCGACCTGTTCGGCGATCGCCACCCGGCATCCGCCCTTTATCAGGCGGGCGAGATAGCCTTCCGCCGAATGGACCGGCACGCCGCACATCGGGATGGGCCGCCCGTCGTGTTCCCCCCGGCTGGTCAGCGCGATGTCGAGAATCCGGGCGGCGGCCTTGGCGTCGTCGAAGAACAGCTCGAAGAAATCGCCCATGCGATAGAACAGCAGGCAGTCGCCCGCGCGCGCCTTGAGCGCGAGGTATTGGGCCATCATCGGGGATGCACTGCCGGTCATTGCCACGCGGTAGCGGGCCTATGCGTGATTCGGGAAGGTTTCGTGCGCAGCTTTCCCCTATCGCTTTCGTTCAAGTGCGGTTATCGGCATTGATCGACGAAAGGAGACTGCCCTTGTCCGGCGACGGCAACAAAGTGAGTTTTTCGGAGCGCGAGGCGCTTTTCTATCACGAGACCATCCGGCCCGGTAAGATCGAGATCGTCGCATCCAAGCCGATGGCGACACAGCGCGATCTGAGCCTGGCCTATTCGCCGGGCGTTGCCGCCCCGGTCGAAGCCATCGCCAAGGACCCGGCAAAGGCGGCAATCTACACTGCCCGCGCCAATCTCGTCGCCGTCATTTCCAACGGCACCGCCATTCTCGGCATGGGCAACCTGGGCGCGCTGGCGTCCAAGCCGGTGATGGAAGGCAAGGCCGTGCTGTTCAAGCGCTTTGCCGATGTCGACTCGATCGACATCGAACTCGCGACCGAAGATCCCGAAGCCTTCGTCAACGCGGTGGCGCTGATGGAACCCAGCTTCGGCGGCATCAACCTGGAAGACATCAAGTCCCCCGAATGCTTCATCATCGAGCAGGCCCTGCGCGAACGGATGAAGATCCCGGTGATGCACGACGACCAGCACGGCACCGCGATCATCGCCGCGGCCGGCCTGATCAATGCCTGCCACCTGACCGGGCGGAAGCTGGAAGACGTGAAAGTCGTGGTGAACGGGGCCGGGGCCTCGGCCCTGGCCTGCACTTCGCTGATCAAGTCGCTGGGCGTGCGGCACACGAACGTCACCATGTGCGACAGCAAGGGCGTGATCTACATCGGCCGCGACAACATCGACCAGTTCAAGTCGGCCCATGCGGTGCAGACCGACGCGCGCACGCTGGAAGAAGCGATCGCCGGGGCCGACGTGTTCCTCGGGCTGTCGGTCAAGGGGGCGCTCAGCCAGGCGATGGTCAAGAAGATGGCGCCCAAGCCGATCATCTTCGCCATGGCCAATCCCGATCCGGAAATCACTCCGCCCGAAGCCAGGGCGGTGCGGCCCGACGCGATCGTCGCCACCGGGCGTTCGGACTATCCGAACCAGGTCAACAACGTGCTGGGCTTCCCGTTCATTTTCCGCGGCGCGCTCGACGTGCAGGCGACCGCGATCAACGAGGAAATGAAGATCGCCGCCGCCCAGGCCATTGCCGAGCTGGCGCGCGAACGGGTGCCGGAAGAAGTGGCTGCCGCCTATGGCAAGAACCAGCAGTTCGGCACCGAATACATCATCCCCGCGCCGTTCGACCCGCGCCTGATCGAGCGGGTGTCCTCCGCCGTGGCCAAGGCGGCGATGGATTCGGGCGTGGCGCAGAAGCCGATCGAGGATTTCGACGCCTACCGCCATGCGCTGAAAGTGCGCCTCAACCCGACGACGAGCGTGCTGTCGCAAGTGTTCGAAGACCTGAAGCGCAATCCCAAGCGCGTCGTCTTCGCCGAGGCGGAAGACGATGTCGTGCTGCGTGCGGCGATCCAGTTCCGCGATTTCGGCTACGGCACGCCGGTGCTGGTCGGGCGGACTCAGGCCGTGCTCGACAAGCTGGCGGATCTGGGTGTTTCCGATCCCGAAAGCTACGAGATCCAGAACTCGGCCAATTCGATCTACGTCCCCGAAATGGTCGACTATCTCTACAAGAAGCTGCAACGGCGCGGCTACATGGAGCGCGACGTGCGCCGCATGGTCAACCAGGAGCGGAACATCTTCGCTTCGCTGCTGGTCGCGCTGGGCCATGGCGACGCGATGATTTCGGGCCTGACGCGGCCTTTCGCCCAGACCATGCGCGAAGTGCAGCTGGCAATCGATCCGAAGCCGGGGCAGGTGCCGTTCGGCATCCACCTGATGATCGGCAAGAACTTCACCGTGTTCCTGGCCGACACCACGATCAACGAACGGCCTTCGGCGGAAGAGCTGGCGCATATCGCCAAGGAAACCGCCGCTGTCGCCCGCCGTCTCGGCCACGAACCGCGTGTCGCCTTCCTCAGCTTCTCGACCTTCGGCAACCCGTCGGGCAAGTGGCTGGAACCGATCCGCGACGCGGTGGCGATCCTCGACGCGGAAAAGCCGGGCTTTGAATACGAAGGCGAAATGGCGCCCGATGCCGCGCTCAATCCCAAGGTCATGGGCAATTACCCGTTCAGCCGCCTGTCGCAGCCGGCCAACGTGCTGATCATGCCCGGCCTGCAATCGGCCAACGTCTCGGCCAAGCTGCTGCGCGAACTGGGCGACAACGCCACGATCGGGCCGATGCTGATCGGGATGGAAAAGCCGGTGCAGATCGCGCCGATGACGTCGATTGCGCCGGATATCCTGCAACTGGCGGTGCTGGCTGCCGCCGGGGTGGTGGGCTAGCTCAGCCGAGCAGCTTCGCGCCGGAGATCAGCAGCACCATGGCCAGGGCCGGGCGCAGCCATGCGTCCGGTGCGCGGCTGGACAGCAGGCTGCCCGCGATCACCCCGGGGATCGATCCGGCCAGCAGGCTCGCCAGCAGGGTCCAGTCGACCCCGCCGATGATCCAGTGGCCGATCCCGCCGACCAGGGCGAGAGGCACGGCATGGGCGATGTCCGTTCCGACGATGCGCGATACCGGAAGGCCCGGATAGAGCAGGAGCAGGGCGGTCACCCCGATCGCCCCGGCCCCGACCGATGAAAGCGAGACCGCCACGCCGATCACCGCGCCGAGCAGGACGGTCGGCATGGTTTCGCGGCCGGGCGTCACCAGGCTCCGGTGGCTGGCAAATGCGATCAACTGCTTCTGGAAGGCGACGGCGACGGCCGTGAGCACCAGCATCACGCCGAGCACCAGCAGGATTTCGTGCTGGGCCGACTTGCCGGCCTGTCCGACATAGGAGAGCACGCCCAGCGTGGCGAGCGAGGCGGGGATGCTGCCCGAGGCCAGGCGGCGCACGATGCGCCAGTCGACCGTATCGCGGAATCCGTGGACGGCCGAGCCTGCGGTCTTGGTCGTCGCGGCATAGAGCAGGTCCGTGCCGACGGCGGTTTGCGGGGCCACGCCGAACAGCAGCACCAGCAGCGGCGTCATCAGCGCGCCGCCGCCGACGCCGGTAAACCCCACCATCAGCCCGACGGCCATGCCTGCCAGCGCGTGCAGGAAATCCAGTTGCTGCAACAGGTCCATTGCCATCCCAAGGTTGCGGCACGCACGTGCCATCCCGGCGCACGCCGGGTGACGGTACGCCGAGGGAGCAATTAGGGGCTAGGGCCGCCCGATGGAAAAGACATTTATTAGGGCGCGGGAAATTTCCTCTTGTGCGGTCCCGCGCGGCGCAATGCCCG
>JAQVEQ010000017.1 GCA_028697875.1 Novosphingobium sp.
CCCCGCGTGTCCACCGCATCGCTGCCAAGCGTGATGCAGCAGCGCATCAGGCGGCTTTCGACCTTGTACTCGGCGGCGAATTCGCGCGGCTTCACTTCGGGGTCGACGCCGGTCACCAGCATCTTTTTCGCCTTCCCGGCACGCAACACTTCCAGCCCGCGGCCGATGCGGCCGCCGCTGCCGGTGGGAACGACGACCGCATCGGTCGCAAGCGCATCGCGCCCGGCCGGCTGCGGCAGCGCGACGGCGAACCACAGGAAGCCGTAAGCCCAGACGAGGAACAGGGCGGCAAGGAAGCGGCGGATCACAGCATCCTCCGCAAGGCGGCGACCACGGTGAAGCGCGCCGTAAGAGTGGCCAGCAGTACCCCGGCGAGCGGGATCAGCGCGAGCAAGGCCCAGTCGACCGGCCTGAGCCCCCCGACCGCCAGCATGCCCGAGTTCAGGACCGCGAAACGGCGGGCCATGGCAAAAATCGCGATCAGCCCGACCGCCAGCCCGGAAATGCCGCCCAGCACGGCATCGCGTGCCACCGAACGCTGGAAGATCCGCGCGATCTGCGCATCGGTCCCGCCCAGGTGGTGGACCACCTCGATCGTCTCCCGGTTGCCGCCGAGCGCGGTCCGGGCGGCCAGCCAGACTGCGGCCGCACTGGCTGCGGCCAGGAGCAGGATCAGCGCCAGCGCCAGGTATTGCAGCGAACGGACTGCGGAGACGACCGGACGCAACCAGCTCGCCTGCGCATCGACCTGCGCCGCCGGAGCAAGCGCCAGCAACCGCTTGCGCAAGGCATCGAGCCGCTCCCTGTTGGCCGCGCCATCCAGCCGCACGTCGATCAGCGCGGGCAACGGGATGGCCTCCCCGCCGCCTGCGTTTTCGCCCAGCCATGGCTCCATCAACCGGTCCAGTTCCTCCTTGGGCACAAGCGCGGCCGAGACCACGCCCGGCATCGCCCGGAGCTGCTCCAGCGCGGCCTCCGCCTGGCGATCGCGCTCGGCGGGAGCGGCCTCCACGATCTGCACCGTCACCCCGCCCGAGAGTTCGGCGCGGGAGGCGTTGGCGATATTGTTCAGCGCCAGCGCGCCTGCCGCCGCGATCGTCGTCAGCGCGATCATGATCGCGATCACCCACGGCATCGGCCCCGCCAGCCGTGCCTGGGGCAGGAGCTGCGCTCCGCGCTCCCCCCTCAGGCCGGAAAGCCCGTGCGCCACCGCCCGTGCAAGGACCGGCGGTTTCTTCATGGCGCCACCGCCGCGCGCCGGGGCGGATAACGCAAGGCTCCGGTGGGGTCGCTGAGCCGTCCCTTGTCGAGCCGCATGATCAGCGAATCGGGAACCTTGCGGAGCAGGTGCAGGTCGTGAGTGGCGACGACCACGGTCGTGCCCAGCCGGTTGAGCGCTTCGAACAGCCGCAGCAGCTTGAGCGCCATGTCGGGATCGACGTTGCCGGTCGGCTCGTCCGCCACCAGCATGTCGGGCCGGCCGATCACCGCGCGGGCAATGGCGACGCGCTGCTGCTCCCCGCCGGAGAGCGTGGCAGGCCGTGCTTCCGCCCGGTCGCCCAGCCCGACCCATTCGAGCATGTCGGTCACCGGCCGGACAAGGTCCTGTTCCGCCACGCCGGCAACGCGCAACGGCAGGGCCACGTTGTCGAACGCGGACAGGTGCGGCACCAGCCGGAAATCCTGGAACACGACGCCCAGCCGCCGGCGGAAGGCGGGCAAGCGGACGCGCGGCAAGGTAATCACGTCGGTGCCGAACATCCGAATCATCCCGCGCGACGGGCGCTGCGCGAGATAGAGCAGCTTGAGCAGCGAGGTCTTGCCCGCGCCGCTCGCCCCGGTGAGAAAATAGAAACTGCCGGGATAGAGCGTGAACGACACGTCGCTCAGCACTTCCTTGCCCGTGCCATAGCGCAGCCCGACATTGTCGAACTGGACGATATCGTCCCCCCCGTTGCTCATCGGGGACTGGTGGAGAGCGAAATATGCATTGCGCGCCGGGCTATAGCTGCCAATCGATGTGGAAAAAAGCCACCAGCAGCCACGAGTCGATTGCCGGACACTTGTTGGCCGCCGATGCTCATGCTTTACAGGTCGCATGATTATTTCCTGCCCGGCCTGCGGTACGCGCTATGTCGTCCCCGACAGTGCGATCGGCGTGGAAGGGCGTACCGTGCGGTGCGCGAAATGCCGGCACAGCTGGTTTCAGGACGGGCCCGATCTGACCCCGCCGGAAAGGCAGGCGCCCGCGCCGCCTCCCCCGCCGCCAGCGCCCGAACCGGCCGCTCCCCCTCCTCCGCCGCCCCCGGCACAGCCGGAAACCGAGGATACCGGCACAACTGCAGAGCCGGTTGCCGAACCCCAGGCGGAGCCCGCGCCCGAACCCGAGCCGGAAGAACCCCCGCTCCCCGCGCCGCCCGAATTCTCGGCACGCAGGGCCCCTGTGGAAGATGCCGCCCCCACCCCGGACGAGGTGGAAGAGGAAGACATTTCCCATTTCGAGCATGAGCCGCCATTCCGGCCGCGCCGCAACAAGCTCAAGCTGTGGACGGCGGCAGCGGCCCTGTTCGCGCTGATTGCAATCGGGATCGTGGCCGCGGTCAGCTATTGGGGCCTGCCCGACTGGGTGCCGGTCGCCCGGCCGGTCTTCGCCCAGGCCGAACCGGACCTCGTGCTGGAATTCCCGCCGGACAAGCAGGACCGCCGGACATTGCCCAACGGCACCGAATTCTTCGGCGCCAGCGGGACGGTCACCAATGTCGGGACCACGGTGCACACCGTCCCCCCAATCCTGATCGTGCTGCGCGACGCGCGCGAACGCATCGTCTACAGCTGGGAAGTCCCGCCGCCCAAGGCAAAGCTCGCCCCCGGCGAAAGCGTGACCGTGAACGAAGCGGTGACGGACGTCCCCCGCTCGGCCAAGTTCGCCGAGATCGGCTGGAAACCGAGCTGATCGCACTCCCGGCCGCTCCCGGCCCGGATCACCCCCGCCTGCTACCGGCTGCGAAGGCCGCCCCGCACGCCCTTTGGCGGGACGGCAAGCAGACCGGACAGGAAATCTTGACGGGAACCGACAAGGGCGCTTGCAGGGGGCAAGACCCTTTGCTAAGGGCCCGCTCCTACCCCGCGGGGCCCCATTCGGGGCCCTTGTCGATTATGCGGTCGTGGCGGAACTGGTAGACGCGCAACGTTGAGGTCGTTGTGGGCGAAAGCCCGTGGAAGTTCGAGTCTTCTCGACCGCACCAATCCCTTCGCAACAGTGTGATCTTCGCCTTCGGGCACCTCGCCGGGAAGAGGCTCCGCCGAGACATTGTCAGCCGAGCGGTCCTGCCTTCAGAAGGCGCATTCGCGCTCCGTCATCCGCCACACATCTGGCTCATAAGCCCGCGCTTATTCGCGCAACCCTAAGCGCATGTTTACCGGAATAAGCGCCCGTTGCCTTGGATCAGCCCGGGCCGGGCCGTGGGGCCGCAATACCCCGACGGTTCTCGATGCCGCGTATAATTTCGTGCAGTTATGATGGGATGGCCGGGCGAGGACAGGCCGATCACTCTGGAAAACACACAGAAGGCGGGCCTGACCCTATTCATCGACAAGGGGTGCACCGCCTGCCATTCGGGCGTGAACGTGGGTGGCACGATGTACCAGAAGTTCGGCGTGGTGGCCGAAGTGCAGTTCGGCCAGAAGCTCACGCCGGACGAGACGGCCATGCTCCCCGCGATCTTGCACCACAAATGCCGCAAATGCGTGCTTGCGCCATGCCCCCCGGCCTTGCCATGAAGGCGATATGATCCAGACCGTTCCGACCCACCCTTTCGAAGGCCAGAAACCCGGCACCTCGGGCCTCAGGAAGAAAGTCACCGTCTTCCAGCAGCCCAACTATTCGGAAAACTTCATCCAGTCGGTCTTCGACGTGGCCAGGCCCGAAGCCGGGGCCACGCTGGTGATCGGCGGCGACGGGCGGTTCCACAACCGCACCGTGATCCAGCAGGCGATCCGCATGGCCGCGGCCAACGGCTATGGCCGGGTGCTGGTCGGGGGGGGCGGGATATTGTCCACGCCCGCCGCCAGCCACGTGATTCGCAAGTACGGCGCCACCGGCGGACTGATCCTTTCGGCCAGCCACAACCCCGGCGGGCCGAATGCGGATTTCGGCATCAAATACAATGTGGCCAACGGCGGCCCGGCCCCGGAAGGGGTGACCGAAGCGGTCTATGCCCGCACGCAGGAAATCGACCGCTGGCTGACAGTGGATGCGCCCGACATCGACCTCGACACGCTCGGCACGACGCAAGTCGGCGGAATGACGGTCGAAGTGATCGACCCGGTCGCCGACTATGCCGAACTGATGGAAAGCCTGTTCGACTTCGCCGCCATCCGGCAGGCCGTAGCAGGCGGCTTTACCATGGCCTTCGACGCGATGAGCGCAGTGACCGGTCCCTACGCCACGGAGATCCTGGAAAACCGCCTCGGCTTCGCCAAGGGCACAGTCCGGAACGGCGTGCCGCTGGAGGATTTCGGCGGCCATCACCCCGATCCCAACATGGTCCACGCCAAGGAGCTGTTCGACCTGATGATAGGGCCGGACGCGCCCGACTTCGGCGCGGCCTCGGACGGCGATGGCGACCGCAACCTCATCGTCGGCAGGGGCCGTTTCGTCACCCCGTCCGATTCGCTCGCCATGCTGGCCGCCAATGCCCACCTGGCGCCGGGCTATACGGACGGACTGAAAGGCATTGCCCGGTCCATGCCGACCAGCGCGGCGGCCGATCGCGTAGCCGAGGCGCTGGGCGTGGCCTGCTACGAAACGCCGACCGGATGGAAATTCTTCGGCAACCTGCTGGATGCGGGCATGGCGACGATCTGCGGCGAGGAAAGCGCCGGCACCGGATCGGACCACGTACGCGAGAAGGACGGGCTATGGGCCGTGCTGCTGTGGCTCAACATCCTCGCCGTGCGCAAGATCGGCGTCGATGCGCTGGCACGCGAACACTGGGCCCGCTTCGGGCGCAATTACTATGCACGCCACGATTACGAAGGGATCGCGACCGCAGGCGCCGATGCGTTGATGGCGGAACTGAAAGCCAGCCTGGGCGCCCTGCCCGGCAAGACATTCGGCCCGCTGGCCGCCGCGGCGGCGGACAGCTTTTCCTATACCGATCCGGTCGACGGTTCGGTCAGCACGAACCAGGGCATCCGCGTGCTGTTCGAAGGCGGTTCGCGCGTGGTCTTCCGCCTGTCGGGCACCGGCACCCAGGGGGCGACCTTGCGCGTCTATCTCGAACGCTTCGAACCGGCGGACGGCCGGATCGACGAGGAAACGCCCGCGATGCTGGCCGGCCTGATCGCCGCGGCCGAGGCTATCGCGGGGATCGCGCGCCACACCGGCCGCACCGCTCCCGACGTGATAACCTGACGCGCCGGGCGCGCGGCGAGGGCCTCAGGCGGCTGCGGTTGCGCCCTGGCCCCGGTCTTCCCCTTCGGGAGTGACATCGACGGCGGTCGCCACCTCATGCACCGGGGAACCGACGAACACACCGTCGACCGGCGCAATATCGGCATAATCGCGCCCCATGCCCACAGTGACGTAGTCCTCGTCCGCCAGCCGGTCGTTGGTCGGATCGATCGCGACCCAGCCGATCGCCGGGCCGCACCATGCGTTGACCCAGGCATGCATCGCATCGGCCCCGATCAGCTTGGGCTGGCCGGGCGGCGGCTCGGTCCGCAGGTAGCCGCTGACATAGGCCGCCGGAATGCCATGGGCGCGCAAGGCGGCGATCATCACATGGGCGAAATCCTGGCACACCCCGTGGCGCGCGCGGAAGGCTTCGATCGGCGGCGTATCGCTCGCCGTCACGCCCGGTTCGTAGGCGAAGGCGCGATGGATCTCGACGCACAAGGCCTTGACCGCAGCCAGCACGCCCGCCCCGCTATCGAGTATCGGCTCCGCCCAGCGGCCGATTTCCGGCTCGAGAGCGACAATGCGCGATCCGAACAGGTAGGGAGCCGGCGCAAAATCGCCCAGTTCGCCTACGCGCAAGGCCTCGGCCCGCGTTTCGGCAACGGTCATGCCGTCATCGGCCGGCACGGCCACGGGCGACAGCTCCACCCGGAATTCGCTGGTCACGGTCAATTCTTCGAGCGGTTCGTCGATCGACACCAGCGTGCTGTTGACGTGGAAGGGGCCGAAACCTTCGACAATGCGCGAGGGGGCAGGCGCCACCTCCATGCGGTAGTCCAGCAGGGCCTGCCCCCGCCACGGGGCGGGCTTCAGGCGGATGGCGAAGCGCGCCAGGTCGACCGGCGTACCATAGGTCACCTGGGAAGTATGACGGACGTGATAGATCATTGGATGGAAGGCTTGTCCGCTCGTCCGGCCTGGGGTTCGCGCTGGAGGAAATAGCGCTTGGCGATCGCATCGGAAAGCGCAAGGACCTGTTCCAGCAGTTCTTCCAGCGCATCGTGGTCGAGTTCTTCGGCGTCCAGCGCCGCGATCCGCGCCGCAATCTGCCGCACCGCGCGCATCGGCGGTTCGGGCATGCCATTCGCCCGCAGGGTCGGCAGGGCCGCGATATGGTCGGCCAGTTGCTGCACCTGGAAAGCAAGCCCGCGCGGCTGGTCCGGGTCGAGCAGCACCATGTCGAGCGCCGGGGCGATGAAAGGAATCGCAAGGTAGCGGTTGCGATAAAGGTAATGGCAGTCGAACAGGTCGAGCAGGGACGTCAGGTCATCGGCGCTGGCGCTGCCCGGCACCATTTCCAGCGTCGCCTGGAGCGAAAGCGAAGCCCGCTCCAGCCGCACCCCCATATCGAGGAAACGCCAGGCCGCAGTGCGGCTCATGCTTTCGGCCGTTATCCCCGACAAGGTCGCGAAACGCTCCATCACCCGCTCCGCCGCGTCGGCCATGGAATCGCTGTCGAGCGGCAGGAACCCCGGCATCGGCCGGTTAATGACCCGCCAGCTGTCGGCAAACAGGCGATCGCGCAGAAGCCGCGCGATCTGCCGGACATTGTCGACCATCCCGGCCAGCGAACCGCAACGCTCCACATCGCCAAGCGCGGCGGCGGCCAGTTCTTCCGGCGTTCCTTCGGCCGTCTCGATGACTCCCCAGCGCGCCAGCAGGCGGGCCAGCCGGTCGGGCACGGTTTCGCTGACCTGCTGGGCGGACTGCATGCTGGAAGCCGACAGCAGGGCGCGCACGACCCGCGCGGTCATCTGCGCCCGTTCGCTATAGCGCCCGAGCCAGAACAGGTTGTCCGCCGCCTGGCTGGGCAGGATCTTCGCCGCCCGCCGTATGGCAGGGGAACTGGGCGTGTGCGCCTGGGCGACATTCGCGCCCGGCACTTCGTCGACCACGCAGACGTCCGCCGACAGGTCGCCCTCGCCCATCAACGGAGTGCGCAGTTCGCCCGCTTGCGAAAGACGCGCCAACCCGCCCGGCATCATGCGCCAGCGCCCATCCTCGTCCCGTGCAAGGAAAGTCCGGATGGTGAAACCGCGCGGTTCGAAATGGGCGCCGGTCCAGCACGGCGTCGTCCCGATGCGGATCACCTCCTGCCCGGTATAGTCCATCGGGCGGCGGGCCATGGCCTGCAACAGCGCCTCGCGCGCGGCGCCGGTAAAGCCCGAGCCGGGCCGGGTCCGGCCGTCCTCCAGCCCTTCCACCGGTTCGCGGAAGGCCGAGCTGACCATCAGCGTATCGAGATTGGCGGCGACATAGTCGCGCTCCCACTCCTGCCCGCACCACCAGGTCGACAGGTTAGGCAGCATGAGCGGCTCGCCGAACAGCACTTCCGCCAGACGCGGCAGGAAAGCCGACATGGCCCGCGCCTCGATCACGCCCGCGCCCGGCCAGTTGGCCGTCACCAGCCCGCCGTCCGCCCAAGCGGAAAAGAGGTCCGGCACCCCGATTTCCGAGCGGGAATCGAAAGCCAGCGGATCGAGGTTGCGGGCATTGATCCAGCGCCACAGCGCATCGACGCGCTTGAGCCCGGCAATGGTCCGCACGAACAGCTTCGAATCCTGCACCAGCAAGTCGCGCCCTTCGACCAGCGCGAAACCCAGATAGCGCGCCAGATGCGCCTGTTCGGGATAGGCCTGGTTGAACCGGCCGGGGGTGAGCAGGGCGATCCTCGGATCTTCGCGCGCACAGGTCGACGCGATCCCGCGCCGCATGGCATCGAAGAAATCGGCCAGCCGCCGGGCGCCGATGGAAGGCAGCAGGCTGCCTGTCCCCCGGCTGAGCGCGATGCGGTTTTCCAGCGCATAGCCGATGCCGAACGACAAGCGGACCCGGTCGGCCAGCACGCGCCATTCGCCGGTCGGCCCGCGCGCCAGGTCGACACCGTAAACATGCAGGTAACGGCCCGCCGGCGGCGGCACGCCGACCATCTTGCGGGTGAAATCCCTGCTGCCGGTCACGACCGGTGCGGGCAGATGCCCATCGGTCACCAGCCGCTGAGGCCCGTAAATGTCGGCAATGACCCGTTCGAGCAGTTCGGCGCGCTGGATCAGTCCGTCTTCCAGACGCTGCCATTCGTCCGCGCCGATGATGACCGGCATGGGATTGAGCGGCCAGGGCCGTTCCTGTTCGTCGCCCGTCAGCCGGTAGCCGAGGCCGAGATCCTCCACATGACGCCTGAGATAGTCCTCGATCCCGCTGCTGGCGGAAATGGCTCGGGCGAAGCTGTCCCACTTGCGGGCCACGGCGGCGGGAGCATCGGCATAGATATCGCCGCGCGAACGATCGGGCGCATAGAGGGCGAGCGGGGACGCATTCGGGTCCAGCCCGAAGAGGTCCACATCCGCAATTGCCCCCTCTGTGCTCATCCAAGCCTGGCCGGGCGGCGCAGGTCCAATGTCATCGGGAAGTCCCCCCCCTGTTCGACCGGCGGCATCTCCACCTTGCCCGGCGTATGGCCATGCCCCTGGAAGCGCGCCTTGCGCCGCGATTCCGCCTCGTAGCCATTGACCGGCACGTCATCATAGGCCCGCCCGCCCGGATGCGCCACATGATAGACGCAACCGCCCAGGGAGCGGCCGTTCCAGCTGTCGAGCACGTCGAACGTCAGCGGCGCGTCGGCCTTGAGCAGGGGATGGAGGCAACTGGCCGGCGACCATGCCTTGTAACGCACGCCGCCCACCCCTTCGCCCTGCATCCCGGTGGGGTGCATCGGCACGCGCCGCCCGTTGCAGGTGACCACATGACGCCCCGGCACCAGCCCGCGCGCGCGCACCTGCAAGCGTTCGGTCGAACTGTCGACGTAACGAACCGTACCGCCGATGGCGCCGGTTTCGCCCAGCACATTCCACGGTTCCAGCGCATGGGCGATTTCCAGCGAAACGCCACCCGCCTCGATCTCGCCGTGGACCGGGAAGCGGAACTGGTGCTGGGCCTCGAACCAGTTGGGATCGAAGTCGTATCCCGCCTCGCGCAAGTCGGACAGGACATCGAGGAAATCGGCCCAGGCGAAATGCGGCAGCAGGAAGCGGTCGTGCAGGCTGGTGCCCCAGCGGACCAGCCCGCCCGATTGCGGCTGGCGCCAGAACCACGCGGTCAGCGCGCGCAGCAGCAATTGCTGGGCAACGCTCATCTTCGCATCGGGCGGCATTTCGAACCCGCGAAACTCGACCAGCCCCAGCCGCCCGGTCGGCCCGTCGGGCGAATAGAGCTTGTCGATGCAGATCTCGCTGCGGTGGGTATTGCCGGTGACGTCGACCAGCAAGTTGCGGAACAGCAGGTCGCTGATCCACGGGAAGGTCGGCGGATCGTCCGGCCCGGGCACCTGGTCGAGCGCGATTTCCAGCTCGTAAAGGCTGTCGTGCCGGGCCTCGTCGAAACGCGGGGCCTGGCTGGTCGGGCCGATGAACAGGCCGGAGAAGAGATAGCTGAGCGAAGGGTGCCGCTGCCAGTAAATGACGAAGCTCTTCAGGAGGTCCGGCCGGCGGACGAACGGGCTCTCGGTCAGGCTCGCGCCGCCCAGCACGATGTGGTTGCCGCCGCCGGTTCCGACAGAGCGCCCGTCGACCATGAACTTGTCGGCGGTCAACCCGCATTCGCGCGCCGCGTCGTAGAGGCGGGTGGTGATGTCGACCAGTTGCGGCCAGTCCCTCGCCGGATGGATGTTGACTTCGATCACGCCGGGATCGGGCGTAACCTTGAGCACGTTGATCCGCGGGTCGGGCGGCGGCGGATAGCCTTCGACCCGCACCGGCATGCCGAGCCTTTCGGCGGTCGCCTCGATCTCGGCCACCAGCTCGAGGAAGTCCTCCAGCGCTTCGACCGGGGGGATGAACACCGACAGGTAGGTCCCGCGCGATTCCACCGTGATCGCGGTACGCACCGCGCCCTCGATAAGCTCCTGTTCGACCCGTTCCTGCTGCGGATGCGCGCCTTCGGCCGTCGCGACCCGCTCCATGCGCTGGCCGGTGGCGGGCGTTTCGGCCTCGCGGTCGTCTTCGCCGCGCGTCGCGCGCTGCTCGCGGAAATCGGCCAGCGGTTGCTGCGCATCGGTCGTCACGCGCGGGTGGATATAGGGGTAGTCGGATTTCGGGATCCACGGCAGCGTGCCGAGCGGCAGGCGGTAGCCCAGCGAGGAATCGCCCGGAACCGCGACCAGCGCCCCGCGGCGAACGGTCCACTGCTCGCTCTTCCAGCGCGGTTCCTGCGCCGCGGCGGCGTTCCAGCGCTGGACCGGCAGGACGAAGCCGACCGGCTGCGATAGCCCGCGCGCGAAAGTCCGCACGATCCGTGCGCGTTCTTCCGGATCCTCGATCTTGGGGTCCCCCGGCGTGACGTTGACCGGCAATTCGCCTTCGCGCTCGACCCACTTTTCCGGGTCTTCGTAGACCGGCTTCACGTAATCGCCCGCGAGCCCCAGCCCCTTGGCCGCCTCGAGAAGGAAAGTGCCCGCATCATCGGACGTCAGCGGCCCTTTGGGCAGCGCCTCTTCCTCCTCCGTTTCAGGATTGGGCGCGATCAGGGCGGGGTTGGACCAGATCGGCTTACCGTCGGTGCGCCAATAGAGCGAATAGCCCCAGCGCGGCAGGCTCTCGCCCGGATACCACTTGCCCTGCCCGTGGTGGAGCAGCGCACCGGGAGCGAAAGCTTCCCCCATCTTGCGGATCAGCTTGTCGGCATAACGCGCCTTGGTCGGGCCGACCGCCTCGCCGTTCCATTCGGGCGCTTCGGGATCGTCGACCGCGACGAACGTCGGTTCGCCGCCCATGGTCAGCCGCACGTCCTGCGCCACGAGGTCGGCATCGACCTTGTCGCCCAGGGCAAGCAGCGCCTCCCACCGGGTGTCGGTGAACGGCTTGGTGATGCGCACGGCCTCGGCCATGCGAGCGACGTTCATTTCGAAATGGAAATCGACTTCGGCCGGTTCGGCCATGCCCGTGATCGGCGCGGCCGACCGGTAATGCGGGGTCGCCGCCAGCGGGATATGCCCTTCGCCCGCGAACAGGCCGGAAGTGGGATCGAGCCCGATCCAGCCCGCGCCGGGAACGTAGACCTCGCACCAGGCATGCAGGTCGGTGAAGTCGGCCTCCGGCCCCTTGGGCCCTTCGACCGGCTCCACGTCCGCCTTCATCTGGATCAGGTAGCCCGAGACGAAGCGCGCGGCATAGCCCAGCCGGCGCAGGACATTGACCAGGAGCCAGCCACTGTCGCGGCACGACCCGGTGCCCAGTTCCAGCGTTTCCTCCGGCGCCTGGACGCCCGGCTCCATGCGCACGACGTAATCGATGCGCTTTTCAAGCTCCTGGTTGAGGTGAACGAGGAAGTCGATCGTCCGCCCGCGGAACCCGGCGAATTCCGCAACCAGCGCATCGACCAGCGAGCCGCTTTCCACCGGATCGAAATAGGCGGCCAGATCCTCCCGCTGGACCTCGTCATAAGTGAACGGGACTTCCTCCGCCCCTTCCTCGACGAAGAAGTCGAACGGATTGATGATGTCGAGATCGGCAATGAGATCGACCGTGATCGCGAAATGATCGACTTTTTCAGGGAAGACGAGACGCGCCAGCCAGTTGCCGTGCGGGTCCTGCTGCCAGTTGAGGAAATGCCCGGACGGCTCGATCTTGAGCGAATAGTTGGGCACTTTCGTCCGGCTGTGCGGGGCAGGCCGCAATCGTATCACCTGCGGGCCGAGCTGGACCGGGCGGTCATAGGTATAGCGGGTGAGATGATAGAGGCTGGCGCGGATCATTCCGGCATTAAACGCCCAATTTTGTTGCGCTGCAACAAGAGATTTCGCCCGCGTTTCCGCGGGTTTGAGCACCTCTGCCAGCCCCGGCTTCCGATGTCGTGGACCGTCCTATTCCCCGCCCGCATAGCTGGCGCACGGCATTGGCACTGCCGCAAGTCCGGCCCGCGCCCTAGGCTCGCCAAAACTCTGGGAGATCGAACCGATGGGACTGCTCGCCTTCTCGTTCACCAAGCTCGTGGTCGGCGACCTCGATGCCGCCGCCAAATTCTATGGCGAGGTCATCGGCCTCAAGGAAATCACCCGCACCACGGCCACCAGCAGCGAATATGCGCAGGACGAAGTCATCATGTCGGCATCGGGCAGGAACGACGGGCCCATGCTGCTGCTGGTCAAGTATCTCAAGAAACCCGCACCGCCGACCGGCGGCGCATGGACCGGCTTCATCGTCGACGATCTCGACGCGCGCGTCGCCACGGCTCTCGCGGCAGGCGGCAAGGAACTGGTCCCGGCCTTCCATCAGGAGGAAAACCGCCTGTCGGCCGCGATCATCGCCGATCCCGAAGGCCACGTGATCGAACTGGTCCAGATGGATGCCTGAACGGGCGAGCCCGCCTCACCCTGCGTGGCGGGTCAGTCCCCCACGCCGGGCGAACCCCTGAGTGTCAGCACCGCACCGGCGGGACGGCTTCCGGCGCGAACCCGGCGCAATAGTCCGCCGGATGCCCGCCAATTCCGCTTACGTCTTCATGATGAAGGGGTTGGCGACCGGTGCCCCCATGTCCATCCACACGGTCTTGGTCGCGAGGTATTCGTCGAGCGCTTCCTGCCCGCTTTCGCGCCCGATGCCGCTGCGCTTCATCCCGCCGAACGGGGCCATGAAGCTGACCGCACGGTAGGTGTTGACCCAGACCGTGCCCGCCTCGACCGCTTCGGAAACGCGCAGGCCCCGGGCGAGATCCTGCGTCCAGACCCCGGCGGCAAGGCCGTAGCGGCTGTCGTTGGCCAAGGCGACGGCCTCTTCCTCGTCGTCGAAAGGAATAACCGCCAGCACGGGACCGAAGACCTCCTGCTGGGCGAGCGGCATGGCATTGTCGACCCCGGTGAACACGGTCGGCTCGACGAACCAGCCGTCGGGCAAGCCGGCCACCTCCGGCACCCCGCCGCCAAGCACGCATTCCGCGCCCGACTGCCTGGACCGCGCGACATGGTCGAGGATCCTGGCGCGCGGGTCGGTGGTAGTCACCGGGCCGACCTGGGTTTCGGTCAGCGCCGGGTTCCCGATCCGGGCCGTCTTCGCCATGGCGACCAGCCGTTCGACCACTTCGTCATGCACCAACCGCTGCACCAGCAGGCGCGAACCGGCAATGCAGGTCTGGCCCGATGCCGCGAAGATGCCCGAGATTACCCCGATCGCCGCCTTTTCCAGATCGGCGTCGGCGAAGACGAGCTGCGGCGACTTGCCGCCCAGTTCGAGCGTGACCTTCTTGAGGTTTTCCGCCGCCGAACGGTAGACCGCGATCCCGCCGCCCTCGCCGCCGGTAAAGGCGATCTTGGCCACATCGGGATGGGCAACCAGCGGCACGCCCACTTCCTGCGGCAGGCCGGTCACCGTGTTGACCACGCCCGCCGGGAATCCGGCCTTATCGAACAGTTCGACGAAAGCCAGCGTCGAGACCGAAGCGTGCTCGGACGGCTTGATTACCGCCACGTTGCCTGCCGCCAGCAGCGGGGCGAGCTTCCACGCGAGCAGCAGCAGCGGCGAGTTCCATGCCGTAATGCAGGCAATCACGCCCAGGGGCTCGCGCCGGGTGTGCGCGTGCATCAACGGCTTGTCGATCGGCAGGACCGCGCCTTCGATCTTGTCCGCCAGCCCCGCGAAATAGCGGTAGTAACTGGGCAGGTAGCCGAGCTGGGCCCGCATTTCGGCGATCAGCTTGCCGTTGTCCTGCGTTTCCAGTTCGGCGAGACGCGGCCCTTCCTGTTCCAGCAGGTCGGCGAACCGGTAGATCAGCCGCCCGCGCGCCGTGGCGGTCAGCCCGCGCCATTCGGGCGAGCGGAACGCGGCATGCGCCGCCGCGACCGCCGCGTCGACATCCTCCGCCTTGCAGCGCGGGATGGACGCCCAGGGATGGCCCGTCGCCGGATCGTAGCTGTCGAGCCGGTCGCCGGACAGGGCATCGACCGCACGGCCGCCGACGAGATTCCGATAATGCGCCTGTTCGCCCATCAGCTCCTGCCTTCGAACTCCTTCGGATCATAGGGCGGGGCCTTGATAATGTCGCCCGGCTTCAGTTTGCGCTCTGCGATTCCGGCAAAGCCGTCGCCACACATATAACTGTGTTCGCCCAGGCTGAGACCATTTTCGTCGAACGGCCAGAAGGTCGCGACCCGCGCCTGGAACAGGTAATAGGCATCCGGATCGCCCACCTCGATACCCATGTGCAGGAGCACCCGGCCCGGATAGGCCATCTTGAGCACCCCGTCCTTCACCACGCAATCGCGATCGACCACGAGATTGTCGCAGTCCGACTGGATATTCAGCAGATCCCAGTCGCGCAGCTTCTCGTAATAGGCGAGAATCGCGGCCTTGCCCTTGGGGTTCTGCGCCGGATCGCCGGTGTTGTAGGACCGGTGCTGCGCTTCCTCCGACATGCCCGAAAGAGTCGCCTCGAAATCGAAGGCCAGCTCCGACTTCGAATGCTGGAGCATGTTCAACAGATTGCGCCGCTTGATCGGGTCGGTTTCCACCGCCAGCCGGTCTTCCAGCACTTGCCAGTTCTTCGACGGATCGATCACAGCCATTTCCACTCTCCCATGCGGCCGGTTTGCCGACGCGTTATTGCGGCACGAAGCCCAGATGCGCGCGGAAGCGGTCCTTGAGGTAGCCGCCATCGCGTGTCGGAAGCGCTCGCGACGTCTCTTCGTTGACGATGCGCACGACGATCACCTTGGGGCCAGCCCCCTTGGCGTGGAGTGCGTTGCGCGCCGCGGCAAGGTCGCCCGCCGCCTTCACGTCCAGCACTTCGGCAATGCCGACCGCCCTCGCCACTTGCGCCAGGTCCACCCCCGCGCCGCTATGGCTGAGCTGGCCGCCAGTCTCGCCGTAGTGGCCATTGTCGAGGACGACGATCGACAGGTTCGCCGGCTTTTGCACCGCAATCGTCGCCAGGGCGCCAAGGCCCATCAACTGCTCGCCATCGCCGGTAATCACCGCCACGGGCCGCTCCGGCTGGGCCAGCGCAATACCGAGTCCGGTCATCGCAGCGCCGCCCATCGCGCCCCAGAGGTAGAAGTTGCCCGGATGGTCGCCCGCCGCGAAAGTGTCGTATGTCGGGGAGCCGAGGCCCGTCACCACCAGCAGATCCCCGCGATCTTCGAGCAGTCTGGCCACCGCATCGCGGCGGTGGAGCGTTCCCGGCGCCGCCGCGTTCGTCACTTCACCCATTTCTTCGCTCCCAGCAGGCGCTGCGGCAGAAGCAAGGCAATCGCCTGATCGCCATTGAAAGCCATCGCGGCAGCCGAAGCCATCAAGTCGCCCAGTTCGTCGAGCGTGTTCACGCGGATGGTGCGTACCCCCATCATTTCGAACGCCTGTTCCGTCGCGCTGCCCATCGGCACCTGCCACGGGTTGAACTCGTGATATTCGCCCCGCATCGTCACGATGGTGAGGAATGGCGCACGGCAATTGGCGATTATCGAGAACATGTTGACGCAATTGCCGACGCCGCTCGACTGCATCAGCAAGACCGCGCGCTGCCCGCCGAGCCAGGCGCCCGCCGACAGGGCGACGCCTTCCTCTTCGGTCGTCAGCACGACCGTGCGCATGGTCCCGGTTTCCTCGCACATGCGGATCAGGCGCGTGTGCCCGGCATCCGGCACATAGGATACCTGCCGCACGTCGGCCCTGACCAGGACGTCGTGGATGATCGGCGCCCAAGGCGAATCTTCCGCCCCGGCCCCATTCGTATTCGCCGCGCCCATCGCGCTCCCTATCCCATTCGTGTTCCGCGCTCTTATTGGCGAGCCACGCATATAACGCTAGGATTGAGATTGGGGATCAGCTATCCAGTCTCGTTATATCTCTCCGGACAAACGATCGTGGATGTCAAACGGCTCGAAAATTTCCTGAAAGTCGCGGAACTGGGGTCGCTCAGCCGCGCGGCCGACCGGATGCGGATTGCGCAGCCGGCGCTGAGCCGCCAGATGCGCCTGCTGGAAGACGAGATCGGCGCCCCGCTTTTCGCCCGCCATCGCCGGGGCATGCAACTGACCGAAGCGGGCGAGGAATTGCAGAAGCGCGTGGCCGGCCCCTTGCGGCAATTGCGCCACGCCTTCGACGACGTGCGCTCGATGTCGGCCGAGACAGGCGGGCGTTTCGCGCTGGGCATGCCCCCAACGGTCAGCACGATTCTCGCCGGGCGGTTTACCCGGCGGGTCGCGGAGAAGGCGCCCAATGTCTCCCTGCGCATCGTCGAAGGCTATGCCGGCCACCTGATCGACTGGCTCCAGCGAGGCGAGATCGACGCCGCCGTACTCTACGGTCCCGCGTCCGACTTCCAGATGAATGTCGAGGACCTGCTGTTCGAACAGCTCATGCTGGTCGGCCCGGCAAGCAGCGATCTCGATCCCGCGAAGCCGGTAAGCGTGGCCGCCATGGCGGCATTGCCCATGGTCCTGCCGAGCCAGCCGCACGGGCTTCGGGTCGTGGTGGAAAACGCCGCCCGGCGCGTGAAGGCCACTCTCGACGTGAAGTTCGAGGCGGATTCCTTCCTCGTACTCAAGGAATTCGTGGAACACGGGCTTGGCTACACGACGCTGCCGCTATCCGCTTTCCGGCAGGAAGCGGAAGCCGGGCGGCTGCGCTATGCCCCGCTGACCGATCCGCCCGTGATGCGCCAGCTGGTGCTGGGCACGCAGGGCGGCGAACTGATGTCGCGCGCGGCTCAGACAGTGGCGAAGCTGGTACGCGAGGAAATCCGCGAGCTGGTCGAAAGCGGGGTCTGGCAGGCCCAGCTGCAATACTGACCGACGCTCAGGCCAGGTCGACCCGCGCCGTCATCGCCAGGCCGCCCGCCGCGTCGACCACGCCGAGGTCGCCGCCCCTGCCGTCCGGCGTCAGTCCGAGCGTGAAGGGATCGACATCGAACACCGGCCGCATGGCACGGAAACTGAACCCCGCCACTTCGGCCCCCGGTTCCTGCCGCAGGAAATGGTCCATCAGCAGAGTCGCAAGGAACGGCCCGTGGACCACCAGCGCCGGATAGCCTTCCTCCCCGGTCGCATAAGGGCGGTCGTAATGAATGCGGTGGGCGTTGAAAGTCAGCGCGGAAAAGCGGAACAGTTGCACCGGGTCCGCCTGCATCGCGCGGATGACCGGCGGCAGCACGGCCTGTTCGGCGGGCGGCGGCGGGGCCTGCGACGCTCCGGGAGCCGCGGCCTCGCGATAGACGACGTCCTGCTCCTCCTCGATCGCCACCGCGCCGTCCACGCTGATCGTGTGCTTCAACGTGACGAAGACCATCCGGCCCGAACGGCCCTGCTTTTCCACTTCGGACAGGCGTTCCGTTTCGCGCAGCAGGTTCGCGCCCAGGGGCACGGGCCGCAGGAATGTCACGCGGCTGCCAGCCCACATCCGCCGGGGCAGGCTGGCGTCTTCGCGCCGGGGATGGCCGTCGGCACCGATGTCCGACTGGCGGGCGGCGGGCGGGAACAGCAGCCAGTGGCCCAGCGGCGGCATTTCACCGGCCCGCCATGGCCGCGTCTCGTGATCGAGCAATGCGGCAAGCAATGCGAAATGGCGTTTTGCCGCCACATCTTCGGCGCGTTCGATCACAAGGCCGCTGTTCATGAAAACTCCTTGCGAATGGCATCGTCATGTTCGCCCAGGGCCGGCACCGGCCGCGCGACGGGCGGCTCGCCATCCCAGCGCACCGGCGGTGCAGGCAATGAAACCGGGCCACTCGGCGTGTCGATGTCCTGCCGCCGCAACTGCGTGTGCCGCGACAGCCCGTCGACCCCGTTGAACCGCGCCCACGCGGTCCCCGCCAGGTCGAACCGTTCGATCAATGCACCGGAATCGAGCTGGCCGAAAACCAGCGAAATCATGCCCTCCAACGCCTCGCGATTGGCGCAGCGGTTGGCGTTGCTGTCGAAGCGAGGATCGGTCGCGATGCTCTCGTCCAGCAGCACGGTGGCGCAAAACTTGCGCCATTCGCGCTCGTTCTGGATGGAAATCACCAATGACTTGCCGTCGCCCGCTGTAAAGGCCCCGTAAGGCGCGATCGAAGGATGCCTGAGCCCGGCGCGTACCGGGGCCTTGCCGCCATAGTCGTAATGCAGCAGCGGCACCGCCATCCAGTCGGCCAGCCCATCGAACAGCGACACGGCGATCCCGCGTCCCATGCCGGTATATTCCCGCTCGTAAAGCGCCTGAAGGATCGCGGCGTGCGCGTTCATCCCGCAGGCGATGTCCCCCACCGACACACCGACCCGCGCTGGGCCGGATTCGTTCCCGGTCACGGCGGCCAGGCCGGATTCGCACTGCACGAGGAAATCGTAGGCTTTCATCGACGCGGCCGGACCGTCTTCGCCATAGCCGCTGATGTCGCAGGTGATGAGGCGCGGATGGCGTTTCCGCAAGGCCGCCGAACCGAACCCCGCCCGCGCCGCCGCGCCCGGCGCGAGGTTCTGGACGAAGACGTCGGCCCTGGCGATCAGCCGCCCCATCAGGGCCACGTCCGCCGGGTCCTTGATGTCGATCCGCAGGCTTTCCTTGCCCCGGTTGAGCCAGACGAAATAGGCGCTTTCGCCATGGACGACATGGTCGTAGCCGCGCGCGAAATCGCCTTCGGCCCGCTCCAGCTTGATTACCCGCGCCCCGGCTTCCGCCAGACGCGATGTACACAGCGGCGCGGCGACCGCCTGTTCCAGCGAAACGACCAGGACGCCTTCGAGCGGGCCTGTCATCAGAAGCTCTTCGGCAGGCCGAGCACGTGGGTCGCCACGTGGCTGAGGATGAGATTGGTCGAGATCGGCGCGACATGGTAGAGCCGCGTCTCGCGGAACTTGCGTTCGACGTCGAACTCCTCGGCAAAGCCGAAGCCGCCGTGAGTCTGCACGCACATGTCGGCCGCCGCCCAGCTCGCTTCCGACGCCAGCATCTTGGCCATGTTCGCCTCCGTCCCCGGGTTGTGCCCGGCATCGTAGAGCGAAGCCGCTTTCTGGACCATGCCGGCCGCCGCCTCGGTCTGGACATAGGCGCGGGCGATGGGGAACTGGACGCCCTGGTTCTGCCCGATGGGCCGCCCAAAGACCGAGCGTTCGGCCGCATAGGCACTGGCCTTGTCGATGAAGAAGCGCGCATCGCCGATGCATTCCGACGCGATCAGGATACGCTCCGCGTTCATCCCGCCGAGGATGTAGCGGAAGCCCTTCCCTTCCTCGCCCAGGCGGTTGGCGGCCGGCACCCGCAAATCGTCGAAGAACAGTTCGGTCGTAGCATGGTTTATCATGGTGCGGATCGGCTTGATCGTCAGGCCGTTGCCCACCGCCTCGCGCATGTCGACCAGGAGCACGCTCATCCCGTCGGTCGGCTTGGCGCATTCCTCGCGCGGGGTCGTGCGGCACAGCAGGACCATGAGATCGGAATGCTCGGCGCGGCTGATCCAGATCTTCTGCCCGCTGACCACGTAGTGATCGCCGTCGCGGCGGGCGAACGTGCGGATGCGGGTGGTGTCGGTGCCGCTGGTCGGCTCTGTTACTCCGAAGGCCTGGAGCCGCAGTTCGCCGCTGGCGATCCTGGGCAGGTAGTGCGCCTTCTGCTCGTCCGAACCGTGCCGCAGCAGGGTGCCCATGGTGTACATCTGGGCATGGGCCGCGCCGCCGTTGCAGCCGGAACGGTGGATTTCCTCCATCACCGCGATGGCGGCGGAAAGGCCGAGCCCGGAGCCGCCGAACTGCTCCGGGATGAGGACGGACAGCCAGCCTTCGCTGGTCAGCTTGGAAACGAATTCGGTGGGATAGCGCCGTTCCCGGTCGAGTTCCTGCCAGTAGGCGCCGGGAAATTCGGCGCAAAGGCGGCGCACCGCATCGCGCAAGTCCTGATACGGGTCTTCCATCGGGGACGTCATTCAAGGGGCCTCAAGCAGTGCACAAAGGCGTGAAAACGGCGGGCAAACGGCGGGCAAGGGCTTCAAGGGCACGCACCCGCGCCTGGCCGCAAGCGCGGGCTTGTTCGCAGAAGGGGGCGTCAATCGCAATCGGCCTCATCGGCCGCAACCTATGCCGGATTGTTATCGCTCGCCAGCCATTCGCGTGCCGGCGGCAACTCTGGCGGAAATGGCATGGGGCGATCGGCGCGGAAGGGGTGACCGGCCCCGATCGTGCATCAGTGCGCCACTCTCGGCTCCACCGCTTCGTGGCAGGGCCTTGTCCCCATGGCGAGGAAGGCGAAACCGCAGAGCAGGGCATAGCAGAGCGCCGGGACCGCGAAGGCCGTGGCATAACCGGCCGTGTCCGCCACCGCGCCGACCAGCAGCGGCATGAATGCGCCGCCGGTGATCGCGGTGCACAGGAGGCCGGCGGTCGTTTCTTCCCGTGCCGTCGCGCGTTCCAGCGTCAGAGTGAAGATCAGCGGGAACATGATCGAATTGAACAAGCCGATCGCCAGCGCGACGAACCCGGCGCTTACCCCGCCCACGCTGAAGACATAGAGGCACATCGCCGCCGCGATCGCGGTGAACAGCACCATCAGCCGCGCGGCATTGAACCGCGCCAGCAGGAGCGTGCCGACAGCCCGGCCGACCATCGCCCCGCCCCAGTAGAAGGCGACCGCCTTGCCCGCTTCCTGCAGGCTCACGCCCATCGTGCCGTCGCCGCCCATGACATGGCCCAGCAGCGGCACGGCGAAAGGCGCCTCGCTCTGCCCCCAGACGGGATCGGAATTGAGGAACAGCGCCATCTGCGTGCCGATGGCCACTTCCGCGCCGACATAGAGGAAGATCGCCGCGCCGCCGAGCAAGGTCCACTTGGAAGACAGGGCATCGCCGATCAACGCCCGCACGCTCATCGATTCGGCTGCCGGCGGCGTGGCCGCCGCGATCCTGGCCCGGTTGGACCAGAGGAAGGCCAGCAGTGCGAGCAGCAGCCCGCAGATCCAGAAATAGGCCCGGTCGATCCCGCCCAGCGCCGTGGCGCGCACGGCATCGGTCAGCACGGCCCCCTGCTTGACCTCCACCCCTTCGAGGAACAGCACCGCGCCCAGGAACGGGCCGATGAACGTGCCGAGGCTGTTGAAGGTCTGCGACAGGGTCAGGCGGAAATGGCTGCCTTCGGGCGGGCCGAGCGCGGCCGCCAGAGGATTGGCCGCGACTTGCAGGATCGTGATCCCGCTCGCCAGCACGAACAGGCCGAGCAGAACCAGCGGATAGACCGCAAGGTTCGCCGCGCCGAGCATGACGAGGCAAGCGACGACCATCATCGCCAGCGCCAGCAGGATCGCGCGCACCGGCCGCACGCGCGAGATCAGCGATGCGGCGGGCAGGGACACCAGGCCATAGGCGATGAAGAAGGCGAAGGCGGAAAGCTGGGCCTGCAGGTTGGATAGCGTGAAGATGCCCTTCACCGACGCCACCAGCGGGTCGATCAGCGAGGTGATGAAGCCCCAGGCGAAGAACAGTGTCGTGACCGCGACGAAGGCCGCGCGCACCGTGGCCCTGTCCCCGGCGGTCCCGCCCGCATCGTTGCTGTCCGCCATCGGCAATGCTCTCCCGCTGTCCGGCGCCGCGATCCGGCGCTCGCCAATCGTCCGGCCGCATGACGCGGCATCGGGAAAGCCCTATACCCGACTTGCCGGGACAACGGAATAAAATCGTACAGCGCCGTACAAAATGTCCGGCGGACAGTTGCGGATCAGGCGGCGGCGCTCTGTTCCGTATCCTTGAGCAGCAGGTCGGCCTGCGCCCTGAATTGCTCGACCGTGGTCTTGAGCGCGGCGGCCTGCCGTTCGAGTTCGGTCGAGGACGACAGCACCTGCGAAGCGGCGGAACCCGTCGCGAGCGAGGTTTCGCGGACATGCGCGATATTGGCGGAGACTTCTTCCGTGCTGCGCGCGGCCAAGTCGATGCTGCGCGCCAGGTCCTGGCCGGCCACGGATTGCTGGTCCACCGCCGCGGCAATCGAGACGGATGTGGATTCGAGCTGCTGGATCTGCTGTGCGATCGCCCGCAGTGCCTCGACACTGGCGGTGGTCGTGTCCTGGATCGTGCGGATCTGCGCGGCCACGTCCCCGGTCGCCTTGCCGGTCTGCGTGGCCAGTTCCTTGACCTCCGCCGCCACGACGGCGAAGCCGCGCCCCGCCTTGCCCCCGCGCGCCGCCCCGATCGAGGCGGTAAAGATCG
>JAQVEQ010000200.1 GCA_028697875.1 Novosphingobium sp.
GCTCTTCCGATCTCGACGAGGAACAGCGCCGTGCGCGCGGTGCGTTCCGCCAGTTCGTCCAGCCGCTTGCGCAGCGATGCGGCGGATTCCCGCGGCCGCTGCACCGGCACGTCGAGCCGTTCGATCGCGATGGTGGGGTCCTGTTCGGCCGCCCAGTCGCCCGCGACCTGGCGGATCACCAGGCTGCGCGCGCCGGGGGCGAGCTTCCACCAGTCGCCGGTGTAGCCTTCGGGCCGCACCGGGCTGAGCAGCACGTCGTAGTGCCCGTCGGCATCGGTCTCGAGCGCGTTGAAATCGCCATAGGCCAGCGGGACGACCGGGCCGGTGCCGTCCGCGCCCGCAGCCGACATCTGCCCGAGCTTGAAGATCCGCAGCGACCCGCGCGAGCCGCGCAGGCGGTAGCTGCCCGCCGGATCGACCAGTGCCTCCTTGTAGATCGTGTCCGAATTGGGCTGGTAGACGTTGAGCGTCTGGTTGAGTGACGGCAGGAACACCGGGTGTTCGGGATCGGCACTGACGGCTTCGAGCGAACGGGCCGCGAGCGCTTCGAGCGCAAGGCGACCCGCTTCCTGCCGGATCAGCGGATCGGCGCGCTTGTCTTCCGGCAGCTTGGCGAGAATGCGCTCCGGCAGGTCGCGCAGCCCGTCGAGAAAGCCGTTCCAGCCCGGCGTGGCTTCGGCATCCGGCGTGCCGCTTTCCTGCGCCTGGGCATGGGCGTGCGGCGCAAGGGACAGGGCCAGCCCTGCCAGAAGCGACAACGGGCGTCGCGCGAATTTCCGGTTCATCGTCTCTCTCCCCCGGCTGCGTCTGTCGCATGCTCGTGCCGTACAGGGTGGACTATTCGCAAGCGGACGGGAAGGGGGAGATCGCGCCTATGATGCGCAAACGAACGCCCCGCCGCGCAGGACTGCGTAACGGCGGGGGCGTCGGGTGCCCGCGGCGGGCGCGGGCGGCAGCGGCCGTGCGGCGAAGCGCTCAGGCGGCCATGCGGGTCGCGGGCAGTTCGCCCGGCGGATAGCTCCTGGGCGAACCGATCGAATAAGTGCCCAGCAGCGCCGCCTTGAACGCGTCGTCGTTGAACGGATCGGTCGGCGTGCTCACCGCGACGCCTTTCGCCTTGAGGTCGTGCATGAAGATGTCGACCGCGAGCTGCGGCGACAGGTCGTCCACGTGGTCAGCGCGGATGCGGAAATCCTCGTAAGTGGGATAACATTCCGCCGTCCAGTGGAACAGCCAGCGGATGTCTTCCGTCCGCAGCCGGCCGATCACTTCGTCGCCGTTGCGCACGCGCCACTGGTCCGGCCCGGCGGGGTCGCCCTCGATCACGGAATCGAAAGTCAGGCCCTTGATCTTGCCCCACTGGTCGGGCGTGCCGATGGTTTCCCCGCGGTGGTACATGTTCTCGTTCTCGGCCACCACGGCGGTGTTCCAGAACGGCGCGGGGATGCGCTTGGGCGGGTTGTGGGCGCCGTCGGGCCAATAGGTGAAGCCGCCCTTGTCCGAGCTGCGCCAGAACCACGTGACCACGGCGGCAAGCGAAATCTTGTAGTCGCGGAACAGGCGCGAATTGGTCATCGCGGCGAGGAACCAGACCGGCGCGTTGGTGCTGTCCATCCCGCGATAGGATGTGGAATCGAAATGGCCCGGATCGGCGGAAGGCTGCGGCGGGCCGAAATTGTAGTGCATCTGGCGCGGCATCACGATCTCGGCGTCGAAGTAGTCGCGCGCCCAGCCCATCAGCTTGGGATTGTAGAACGCCTCGGTCACCAGCGGGTCGAGCACGGCGCAGTTCTTGGCCAGGTAGCCGTGGAACATCGGCGCGAGGAAATGCTCGATCGTCAGCCCTTCGGGCATCGAACCGGACGTGGCGGCGACGATTTCATCCGCCGACTTGAACAGCTGCGCCACCAGCAGGCCGCTGGGCTTGTTGCGGTGGCAGGCGGCGAAGATCGCCTCGATCTGTTCGGGCGTGAACACGTCGTGCTTGACCCGCGGCGGGGCGAACGGGACCAGTTCGGCCGAACGGATTTCCGCCAGTGAGAGCTTTTCTGCCTCGGTCATCGGATCATTCCTCTCAAATCGTTTTCGCCGCGCCAATGCGGTCTGTCTTGCCGGAAAATACTATCGCGGGCTGCCATGCCGCCAATGTCATCTGCGTGTGCAGCTATGCACTCCGGTTATGATTGCCGGTCATGATTGCGCACCTGCCAGCCACATCTCCGATTTCACGCCCATGTCCTCGCGCTTGTCGAGCGTGAGCGTCTTGCCGTTGGCCCGCTTCTGGATCGCGGCGGCCTTGTCGCGCGGGTTGAAGAACTGGCCGTACCAGATGCGCAGGCGCGGGTAGGGGCCGTCGGCCGGGATCGCCATGGGATTGATGCAGGGGCGCTTGTTGTCCCAGATCTCGACGTCCTGGGCGAGGCCGTGGATGCCGGTCTCGGCGAACGCCTTCGCCCCGGCCGCCTGCTCGTCCGAGATCGGCGCGATCCCGTCGCCGGCTTTCACCATGATTCCGGTCCACATCCGTTCGACGCCTTCGTCGATCGGGGTCGAGGCGATCAGCCAGTAGCCGTGATACTGGCCGACCATGTCGGATTCGAGAATGCCGGGCCCGGTCCGCCAGGTGTCGAGCATCAGTATGTTGTCGTCGTTCTGAGTCATCGCCGTGCGGTGGGTGGTGCCGAAATACTGGTGCACCACGTGATCGGTGAACTCGTTGGCGAAATAGACGCCTTCCCTCGATCCGTGGACCGGGGCCATGTGGCCGTAGTCGGCCATGTTGTCGACGATTTCGCAGCCGTGGATCTTGAGGTCGCCGAGGTGGATCATGTCCCAGTTGACCCAGCCCGGCTCGTCGTAGTGGCCGCCGAAGTCGGGCAGGGGATAGTCGGGCTCCAGCCCTTCGGGATCGTGCCAGGTCCAGATGATTCCGGCGCGTTCGGTCAGCGGATAGGTCTTGAGACAGGCGGCCTTGGGGATGAAGTCGGAATAGGGAATGTCGTCGCATTGGCCGTTTTCGTCGAAGCGCCAGCCGTGGAACGGGCAGCGGATCGAATCGCCCTGTACCTGTTCGCCGTCGCGCACGATGTAGGACGTGCTGTTCTTCGCGAGATGCGCGCCCATGTGCGGGCAATAGGCTTCGACCAGGCGGGGTTTGCCGCTCTTGCCCCGGTAAAGCACCATGTCGGTGCCGAAAAACCGCACGGGAACGGGGGTTTCGGTGGCGTCTTGTGCCGTGCCGATCATGAACCACCCGCGGGGGAACTGGAATTCGCCGAAACCGTAATCCGCAGCCGTCGCCATGCCGCTTCTCTCCTCGATCGTTTTCGTTGTCTGGATGTACGTTAGTGCAAACTTACCCGATGTGCGACGATTTTGTCGTTCGCCGGGGGCGGAAGCGGCGCGGCCAGGGCTGCCGGGATACCGGAAGGCGGGCAAGGGGTGCTTGCCAAGAAACGCGCCGGGTGTAGCTTAACGGCAGAAACAGAATTGGGAGAGACAGCCTATGTACTTCGGCTGGGCCATCGTTGGCATCGCGGGGCT
This sequence comes from Novosphingobium sp., assembly GCA_028697875.1. Taxonomy (GTDB): domain Bacteria; phylum Pseudomonadota; class Alphaproteobacteria; order Sphingomonadales; family Sphingomonadaceae; genus Caenibius. Next base: position 3,544 of record JAQVEQ010000200.1, read on the forward strand.
TGTATACATGCTGATGATGGGGGCGACTTATGGCGCCCTCGGGCTGTTCGTCATTCCCGTGTCGGAGGAATTCGAACTCTCGCGCGCCAACATGAACACGGCGCTGATCCTGCTCAATCTCGGCAGCGCGGCGTTCAGCCCGATTATCGGGCGGTTGCTCGACCGCTATTCGGCGCGCCTTATCATGGTCGTTTCCGCGATCCTGTTCGGCGGCAGCCTGATAGGGCTCGGGCTGTCCCAGTCGGTCGGGCTCAGCGCCCTGATTCTGGGCATTCCGATGGCCATCGCCTTGCCCGGGACGGGAACGCTGACCATGTCGGTGCTGCTGGCGCGCTGGTTCGCGGTCCAGCGCGGGCGCGCCATGGTGCTGGCGGCGATGGGCATGTCGCTGGGCAGCGTCGTCGTGACGCCGATCGTCGGCTGGCTGATGGAATTGCAGGGATGGCGCGCGACCTTGCTGTTCATGGGCGCCAGCATCGCGATCCTGCTGCTGATCCTGTCGACGTTCGTGCGCGAACGCCCCGGCCCGGGCGACGTCGAGATCCGCCGCGCCGCCGCGCCCGCGCCAGAGCCCGCCCCCGCGCACGCTGTGGCACCGGGCGCGCCGCTGCCGGTGATGGCGGTCCTGCGGATGCCCAAGTTCTGGACCATCGGGATCAGTTCCGCCATCGCCATGGCGATGACCCAGGCGATTGCGATCACGGTCGTCCCGCTGGGAATCGACCACGGCCTGTCGCTGATGGAGGCGACCAGCCTGATGTCGATCACGGGCGGGGCGGCCATCACGGGCAAGATCCTGCTGTCGACAGTGGCCGACCGGATCGAACGCTTCACGCTGCTGACCGCGTTCTTCACGCTTGGCGCCGTGCTCAACGTCTGCCTGCTGTTCAGTCACGGCTATGTGATGCTGGCGGGCTGTGCGGTCATTCTGGGCGTGGCCTCCGGGGCGATGGCGCCGATCTTCTATGCCTTGCTGGCGGACCAGTTCGGCATTGCGACGTTCGGCACCGTTCGCGGCCTGATGTCGCCGCTCCTCGCGCTGTGCGGAGCCTTCGTCGTGCGCTTCACCGGCGAGGTCTACGACCGGACGGGCGACTACGACCTCCTGTTCGCCGTTTTCGTCATTGCCCAGATACTCGCCGCCATCCTCATGTTCTCGACCCGCTATTGGCGCGGCGCCCCGATGGCTGCGGCCGGAACGGCATAGCGCGTCCTTTCCGCCGGACGTCCTGCGGAAAGGCGGCGGGGGGCCTTGCGCTGTAACCGGAACAAGTCTAGTTCGTTCGAACGAATTACAGGTTCGCCATGACTCAGACGCTGCTCCTGGAAACGGCCATCGACCGCTTCGGCCGCCTCGGTTTCGACGGGGCGAGCACGCGTGCGATCGCGGCGGCGGCGAAGACTACCATGTCGTCGATCACTTACCATTTCGGCGGCAAGGAAGGGCTGTACCCGGCCGCGGCCGAACATATCGGGCGGTCGATCGCCGAACACATGCAGCCGCATATGGACGCTGTCGAAGCGGCTTTTCCCCAGGGTC
>JAQVEQ010000201.1 GCA_028697875.1 Novosphingobium sp.
TACCGACGCGCCTCAGTTCGACGCGACGACCTGACGCTTGAACTTGGGCGACAGGATGAGCTTGTAGGTAACGTAGGTGATGGTTCGCGACGGGTCGTTTTTTGCCGGTGCACGTTTTTCCTCGACATTGGCGGCTTTCCAGATGCCGAACATCAGCACTTCGCTGCCGGCGGGGAAACCGGCCAGCCATTGCCCATCCGGGTGGGCAATGCTGACTTCAAACACTTCCAGGCGATCCGGCGTGTCAGTATGCCGGAAGAGCGCATGGCAGTTGAGGAAACTGCTCCTGGCCTTCGGGCCGGCAGGCGGCTGGTAGTGATTCTTGACCTTGCCGGCCAGTGCGACCGGGTGGGCGTTGGCTCCGCCGGCGTGGACCTGTTCCCAGGCCTCGTCGAAGCGTTCCCGCTCGAAAAAGAAGTCCTTCCAGTGAATCCGCTTGGTGCCGAGGCGAAGCGTCACTTCGGCGGCGAGCAGCGCATCGGACTCGCAAGCCGCGCGCAAGGCGACCAGGTCGGCGGTGGTGCGCAGGTAACTGTCGAGCTTCTTGTCCGAGGGGACGACCTGCGTCGTCGTGTTGCCTGCAGGCGAAGGAGCGGGCTTGCCGCCCGAACCGGCCGGGGGCTGTCCCGACAGGCTGCGGCGGTGCAGGCCGTTGTGCAGGGCAAGCAGGCGCAGCTCGCGCTTGCCGTCATCGAGGGATTTGAGAAAGTCGGGATCGGATTGCGCCGCAATGGCGGTCAGTTGACCCTTGGCATCGTAGCGGCAACCGGCGGCATGTTCGGAATCCTTGACGAGGCCGATGTAGGCCGGGACGTCGACGGGTTCGATCCGGTTTGCCCGGTTCTGCTGGTAACGCGGGACGAAACGAACGGCGCAGCCGCAAGCGGGGCCGTCGCACGCGAGTTCGGGGATGGTCAGCCCGTCGTCATGCATCCGCTGCAAGGTGTCGACCGTGTGCGAATGGCCATGGCGATCCTTGGCCGACCGCATCTTGATGCCTTTACTCATTCTCGATGATATGGACTATTGTTTCCGACGAGACAAAGAATGGGCCGGTGATGTTTCACCGGCCCATTGCCGCCAGGGGCAGGGAACAGGCTACTTTTTCTTGGCGGCTTTCTTGCCGGCCACGGCGGTCTTGAATCCGGTACCGGCAGAAAATCGCGGCACGGTCGTCGCGGGAATCTTCAGAGCGGCGCCGGTCTTGGGGTTCCTGCCGCTGCGGGCGGCGCGCTTGACGGGTTTGAAGGAACCAAAGCCGACCAAGGTGACCGAATCCCCCTTCGACACCGCCGTCACGATAGCGGACAAAAATGCATCGAGAGCCTTTGCTGCAGCAGCCTTGGAAATGTCGCCCGCTTCTGCGGCAACGTCGATGAGTTCGGATTTGTTCATGTGGTCAATCCCCCTTGCAAAGGTGTGGAGCGATTATTTGGCGGTTTTCCGTGCGGGAGCTTTAGCGCCGGATTTCGCGGCGGGCTTTCCGCCGTTGGTGGGTTTGCTGCCTGTGGCGGCCTTGTCGATCAGGTAGTCGTCCTGCTTGCTAGCCTTGATGGCATCGGCAATCCAGAGCGGCGGCTTGCCGCGGCCCGTCCAGGTTTTGCCGCTGGCCGGATCGCGATACTTCGCGGCAACCGGCTTGGATTGATCCTTCCCGGAAAGCTTGGCGGCGCTGAAGCCAAGGTCTTTGGGCTCCAAACCATACTCGCGCATGATGTCGTGGATTTTTTGAACGGCTTCCTTGATTTCTTTCTTGCGAGCCTCTTCCGCTTGCTTTTCCAACTCGGCAATTTGCGCCTTCAGGGTTTTGTAGTCGCTCATGAATATCAGGTCCGGTAAATGAAAAAGATTCGGCCAACATGCCGCCCCATGGAAACATCATGACCAGTGTATTAGGAGACGGGATGGGAGGGAACCCCATGGGTTCTTGTCTTCTTGATATTGGGTTCCAAGTTTATTCCTTGTTTTCAGCCCTCCATCATGAAGGAAGGTGAGATTTCGGCATTTTCTTCAACCCGTAAGGCAGTCGATTCTACGGTGCTTGCGTGCGGCATCCGATCGGAACCAGCCGCTGTGCACAAAGAAAAACCGCCTCGCTAAAACGAGGCGGGATGAGCAGCGTGGGATGTCGGGGCTAGCTAGGTGTCTGCTGGCGTCAAGAGTGGCAACCTGTCGACCCCATTATTGGAAGATGCGCGGCTCGACCGTTTCTCCGCACATGAAGGCCACGTAGGCGCCGGCCTTGCCGATGTCCCCGAAACACGCCACGATCTCTTTGCGACGGTGGATGATTTCCCAGGGGCGATCGGGATCCCTGCCGCGGCGGATCAGCAGATCCGGCGCATGGTAAGCCGGATGCTGGTACAGAAATTCACCGCTACCCCATTCGATGATGGCCAGCAGGCAGGCGGTCAGGATGGCGCAGCCGCCATCGGCGCCGGCTTCGATCAGCAAGGGGACCTTGAGGGTTCCCGTCGAGCGGCCGATCTTGCCGACCACGTCATGTTCTTCCAACCAGGGCTCCCCTGTCTCCCGGTCACCGGGAATCAGTCGGACCTTGGTGCCTCTATGCCTGCACCGTTCAAGAACCCGTTCGGCCTTGGGATCCGTGCCGGGGTCGAAGTAAGTTTCGGTCGCCAGTGGCGAGCATCCCCAGGTACGCACGGCAGCCCGGTATTTTTCGTAGCCGTCGAGCGTGCCGAAATCATCGGCGCCGAAATTAAGTTCCGGCCGCATCAATCGGCCGGCGATCTGGTTGGCATGGTCGCGGGCATTGGCAAAGCCAAAGTGCGAATAACCATGGCCATGGTCCAGCACGTAGAGTTGTTGCTCGACGTTGAGGGTGATTTTGGGGGCCATGGCGCTTACCTCCAGCCGGCCGCTGCGCACGGCGCGGGTTTCCGGATCGATGGCACGCTGCGGTCGCGGCGATCGACCCCGGCGAGATGCTTGTAAAACCGTTTGGCCGATAGGGCCGGGAAGGGCACTGTGGCCCAGGATGTCGTGGACATGTTCGGTGCTCCGCAGAGACGAGAGATGCCCCACCCCGAGGGGGAATCCCCCGTCGGGTGAATGAGGAAGCCGTGGCAGCTTCGGGGAGGGCGCATGGGCGCCCGGTCGGCTAGGAAATCGGTTTGATGGGCGGGTAACGACCGCTACGCCAGTGAGACAGGGCAATCGCATGAATCTCAAGCCATGCCGAGCAGATGTTCGCGATAGTGATCGGAAGTGGCGGCGATGAATCGACGCGCGCGGATACCGCCCTTGCGTTTGATGGGGTCAAGGCGGATGAGATTCAGGGTGATGTGTTTGAGAATGGCGAGGTTGTGGGCCGCGTGACCGCTACGGGCACGCATCTGGTCGTCGGCAAAGGCGACGTCCATGCACCAGTGCAGGCGGTTTTCAACCGACCAATGCGCCCGAATCGCCTGCAGCAGACGCGCGGCATCAGCCGGCAAGCTAGTGATGTAGAAGCGCTGCTCGATGGCGGTCTTGCCATCGATGGATCGCTCGGACTCGATCACCGCGAACGATTTCAGATCGGGCCATTGCTCAGGCCTGGCGAGGCAACCCAGTTGATCGAACGCAAAGCAGCGGCGGATTTCAAGGCGGCCATGATCCTTCTCAACGGTCTCGGCTAGCGTGTGCGGCGTCAGTTGCGGCGCAGCCTTGAACAGAGCAAAGAAGTCACGCAGCGACTCGGCCAGTGTCGGTTGGTTGTCCTTCACCGCCAGCACGTAGTCGGCACCGCGGTCGCGAATGGCCTGGGCGATGTTGGCCTGGGTGCCCATGGCATCGATCGTGACGATACAGCCTTCCAGGGCGAGGGTCGCCAACAGTTCGGGAATCGCCTTCTTCTCGTTCGATTTCTGTGCTGTCGCCCGTTGGCCCAGAACCAGTCCGGCGCCTGCTGCAAAGGCGCTGACCAGGTGCAGCGGCGTCGCATCAACCTTGCCCGAGCGGCGGCTGGTCTTGCCGTCGATGGCGACCACCGCATCCGTACCGAGGCTGGGGACAATCGCGCTGACCCAGCGGCGGAAGGCTGCTTCAAACTCGTCCGGGTCAATCAGGCCGAACAGGCGCCCGAAAGTGTCGTGCGAGGGAATGCCATTTTCCAGCCGCAGGTAGCGGCGCAACCAATCCAGCCGTTCCTGCGCCCACAGCTCAATCTCAACAAAGGTGTCGGCGCCAACCAAGACCCCATTGACGGCAACGACGAGCAGCTCGACCAGATCGTGTTCGACTTTGCCAGCTTGCCTTGGGTCGGAAATTGATACAAATACATCCGCCAGCCGCAGTTTGCTTCCCGTCTCCATGGCTCACCCCAAAAAGACAGAAAATTACACAAATCAAGCGCCTGTAAACAGCCCCTCGGCAACCTCTTGATCGTAAACAACTATTTCAGCAGTTCACGACAATGGCATTCATGCGATTGCCCTGGCCAGTGAGACTGGATTTCACCTGGCCGTGATGGCTGTGGTGAAAGGCTGCGTGGACACGATGTCCACGGGATGCGAGAACAGTATGAGCGGGGAATTTGCCGCCGGCGAGCATGGGTAGCCGTTTGCCACCGCCAAGCTCGCTCGAAGTTGCGCGCTTGCCCGTTTCGCTTGGGGCTGTGCGGACCCCTTGAACGCTTGTTTCTCCCTGAGAGCATGAATCGTCGGTATCCGCCGACGTTCATCAAGGAGCAAAACATGACGAACGCCATCGTCACCGTTCAAGGCGGCCCCATCGCGCTGCCGACCCTGTTGGGGCAAGGCCCAGCCCGGATCCCGACCGGCGGCAAGATTCGTCCCGGAATCATGGTGCTGACCAAGAAGGCGGCCGAGATGCCCGGGGCCAAGGATATCTATCAACAGGGCGTGGCCGACGGGCACTCGTTCGAGCAGATCGAGCGTGCCCTGAAGGAGGCGCTGCCGCAGCTCAAGGCGCCCCTGGTGCCGCGCAACGTGCCCTGGTTCACCGTGCGGGCGCAGGACTTCCCGAATCCCGAAGTGGCCCGGCAGATTCTCGACGCCTATGGCGAGGACCGCGGCCAGGGGCGGCGCCTGTACCGCTTCCCGGTGGTCTTCCCG
>JAQVEQ010000202.1 GCA_028697875.1 Novosphingobium sp.
TAGAGCGATCCGGCGTACATGCTGAACACGCCGTCCTTCATCGAAATGATCGGCGAAGTGTAGGTGTCGGCCGGGGCGTTGTGATCCTGCCGGCGCCAGTCCCAGTGGAACGGTTCGAGCAACAGCGGCGCGAGGTCCGGGCGGCGCTTGAGAATCTCGTTGTAGATCTGCGCGCCCGAAACGAGGCACGAAGCGCCACCCGACTGGGCCGGGCGCAGGCACATCAGGGCCACGATGTCCGAACTGTCGGAATGGTAGACCAGCTTGTCGCGCACCTTGGCCGAAAGGGCGGTGGGATCGTCCATCGTCTTGTCCGACGTCGCGTAGACGTGGTCGATCAGGTCGCCCATCTCGTTCTGCCGGATCGGATCGCCCATGTTGAGGCCGAGAATGTAATAGATCGCGGAGGAGAGCGCGTCGGAATAAAGGTATGTCCGCAGGCCCCGCACCAGCACGAACCCGCGCCCGTAATCGACATCCCGGCCCCATTCGCGCGCGGCTTCGGCACAAACCTCGAGCGGGTAGTCGTCCTTGGTGACGAAGCGCAGGTCGGGATCGTCTTCCACGAAGCGCTTGCCCAGCGCCTCCAGCTCCGCGACTTGTTCGTCCGACAGGAGATAGACCCAGCCCTGCGTGGCGGAAAGTTCGTCGCCGCGCCAGGCGGCTTCGGTCCGGACGGGTTCCAGTTCGGTAATTACGGACATCGGAAGCACACTCCTTTATCGCCTGACGCCAAGCCGCAGGCAATGTCGCAAGCCCGGCGCCGGCAGGAGGCTATATAGAGCTGCAGGCGCGGTCTTGGCCGTTCGTGCAAAATAACTGTTCCGGTTGCGAACGGCGGCGGCGGGAAAACCCGCTGCCGGGCGGCGAGGCCATCCGAAGGCGGGCCGTGGGACGTCCCGCGCTGTCCTTTCCGCCGGGCCGGGTGGGGGCAACGCATCAACAAGTATTTCGCGACTCCTCAAGACTGCATTGCGGCTTGATGGCCTTATGTCGTTCATACGGCACTCCGGGCCAACCGGGGGCCTGGACCAGGACATTGAGGATACCTTGCGGGGCAAAGCCATTCAGGGGTTCGCAATGATCAAAACACTCAATCGTAATCGCAAACGCTTTCTTGCAGGGGTGTCGCTCACGGTTCTCGTCCCGGGAATCGCGGTGGCGCAGGAAGCGCCTTCGGACAGTTACGAAGACTTCGGCGAAATCGTCATTACCGCATCGAAGGTCGATGTCAGCCTGCAGGACGCTTCGCTTTCCGCGACGGCAGTGACCGCCGAGGCGCTCGCGCAGAACAATGTCACCGACATCACTGGCCTGAACGGTTCGGTCCCCAGCCTTGTCGTGGCGCGTAGCGGCGGCGCCGAACGGGTCATCACGATTCGCGGAATCGGTTCGGAAACGCCCGAGAACACCAACACGCAGCCCGGCGTCTCCTATCACGTCGACGGCGTCTATATCTTCAACTCGATCGCGGCCAACTCCGCGTTCGTCGACGTCTCCCAGGTCGAAGTCCTGCGTGGGCCGCAGGGCACCACGTTCGGCCAGGGTTCGACCGGCGGCACGATCAATGTCGTGTCCCGCAAGCCCAAGCTGGGCGATATCGAGGCGAACGGCGAAATCGGCTTCGGCAACTACGACCTCGTCAAGGGAAGCGCGGGGCTGAACCTGCCTCTGGGCGATACCGTGGCGATCAGGGTCGCGGGCCAGCACTACGAACACGACGGCTATTCCAAGGCGACCGACGTCGTCGGTTATGGCGACTACGGCCTGGACGACGCGGACGAGACCTCGTGGAAGGCCTCCATCCTGTGGGAGCCGACCAGCAACCTGTCGTTCCTGCTCAGCACGATCCAGTACAGCAGCGACACGCACGGGGCGGCGCAGAAGAACATCCTCGATCCCGAGGAAAATCCGCGCATCCTGACGCAGGATTACCCGGCGCGTTCCGTGATCGATACCGAACTGTACTACGGCGTGGCCACGCTCGATCTGGATTTCGCGACGATCAAGTCGATCACCAGCTACCAGAAGCTGCATAGCGAACAGAGCTGGGATGCGGACGGCCTCACCTCCGATCTGTTCTACGATCTCACCTACAATCCGCTGCTCTACGGCGGCTACACCTACGACCACGTCGCCATGTGGGAAAGCGACACCAAGAGCTGGACGCAGGAACTCAACATCGCGTCCAACGGCGATGGGCCGTTCCAGTGGATTGCCGGCGCGGTTTACCTGCATTCGAAGAACAAGCAGTACATCCTCGAATATCGCGGCACCGACGACAATCTCGTGCCCCCCGTGCTGCCCACCAATGTCGCCTATGACGATCCGGCCGTGGCTTCGGTGACCTATGCCGAACTTTCGTCCATCACCCGCAAGGCCTGGGCGGCCTATTTGCAGGGCACTTACGAATTCACGCCGGAACTGAGCGTGACGGCGGGCATCCGGTACAACCACGACAAGTATTCGGGCGCCTCGGCCACCAACAACGATGGCGTGACTTCGGGGCCGCTTCTCCAGCCCCAGCAGGCCGACGGCCTGAGCACGAGCGAATGGACCGGGAAACTGGCCGTCGAATACAAGCTGACGCCGGACAACATGATCTATGCGAGCTACACCCGCGGCTTCAAGCCGGGCGGTATCAACGGCGCGGCGTCCGTCGGCTCCAGCTCCTATCTCGCGCTGGGCTGGGATACGGGGATCAAGCCGACCTACAAGCCCGAGACGGTCAACTCCTTCGAGTTCGGTTCGAAGAACAGCTTCTTCGACAATTCCGTGCAGTTCAACCTCTCGGCATTCTACTACGATTACAAGAACATGCAGTTCCTCGACGAGGATGCCGTGCTCTACGGCGAAGGCACGGCCAATGCTCCTGGCGCCTATATCTACGGTGTCGAGATGGAAGGGATGTGGGAAGTCACCGACCACCTGAAGCTCGAGGGAAGCGTCTCGGCGCTCCGGGGCAAGTTCAACAAGGACTACTACGCGCTCGATCCGGTCGATGCGAGCGCGGCGCAGGATGCGGCGGGTTATCCCGGCTGGCTGTTCTGGTCGAACTACTACGATGCGTCGGTTGCCCGTGAATCCGCGCGGACCAACATCAACGGCAACAAGGTGCCCAAGCTGCCGGATTGGCAGGGTTCGGTGGCGCTGACCTACAACAACCAGGTCGGGCCGGGCGAACTGACCGCGAGAGTGCAGTATCTCTATCGCGGCAAGTTCTACTACCGCGTGTTCAACGATGCGTTCTACGACACCACCCCGTCCTATGAAACGGTGAACCTCTTCTTCCGTTATGCGTTCGACGACCTGCCGGTGTACCTGTCGGCATCGGTGACCAACCTGTTCGACAAGGATGGCGTGAACTCGCGCTTCTCCGATCCCTACGGGAGCGCGCAAGGGTTCCAGACCTACATCCCGCCCCGCCAGGCGATCTTCTCGGTCGGTTTCCAATTCTGAGCATAGTTCCCGCCCCGGCGGGAGCGCGACACGAACATGCGGCCTCTTCCGTCCTGCCACCCGGCAGGCGGAAGGGGCCGCAGCTCTTTTCGAGGTGGCGCGGACATCGGGTGAAAGGGGGTGCCGTTGCCTTGCTTCATGGCGCCGGCACGTTCTAGGCTGTGCTTCGAATGGCCCGGCACGGTTGCCGCGCCCCGGCGGAATTCCCGCGTGGCCGGTGGACCTCGTCTGGCACGAGAGGTCACCGAATGTTCACTTCCGAGAGAATAGGGCAGCACCTATGGATATGCGACCGACCGATATGACCGCCTATTCGCTGCCGACAGTGGAGCACTACGAACCGCTCGTCGGCGGCGAAACCGTCGAAAGGATCCTCAACAAGGCGGACAGGCTTCGAGACCTGCACGTCATCAATGTGAACTCGACGTATTATGGCGGCGGTGTCGCGGAAATCCTCTCCTCGCTGACCTTGCTGATGAACAGCGCCGGCATTCGCACCGGCTGGCGCGTGCTTCAGGGGCGGCCCGATTTCTTCACTGTCACCAAGAAGATGCACAACGCACTTCAAGGCGGTGAAATCAACCTGAGCGAGCTCAAGCAGGACATCTACGAGGAGGTCGTTTACGAGAACGCGGCGCGCATGCATCTCGACCACGATCTCGTCGTCGTACACGATCCCCAGCCGCTCCCCCTGATCGATTTCTTCCGCAAGAAGGCGCCGTGGGTCTGGCGCTGCCATGTCGATCTGTCGCACCCCGATCCCGAGCTGTGGGCCTACCTTTCCCGTTTCGTCGAGCGCTACGACGCGGTGGTGCTTTCCCTGCCCGAATACGCGCAGCAGATCACGCGGCCCCAACGTTTCATCATGCCGGCGATCAATCCCTTCTCCACCACCAACAAGGGGCTGTCCGAAGAGGAAATCGACGAACGGCTGAGCCATTACGACATTCCCGACGATCTGCCGCTGGTGGTGCAGGTGTCGCGCTTCGACAAGTGGAAGGACCCCCAGGGGGTGATCGAGGCGTTCCGCATCGCGCGCAAGGAAGTGGATGCGACGCTGGTGCTGGTCGGGAACATCGCGACCGACGATCCCGAAGGGCAGGAGATATTCGAATCCCTCTGCAATTGCCGCGAGGAGCGGATCGTCATCCTCTCGGTGCAGGATTCGGCGCTGGTCAATGCCTTGCAGCGCCGGGCCGCGGTTGTCCTGCAGAAGTCGCTCAGGGAAGGGTTCGGCCTGACCGTGACCGAGGCGATGTGGAAAGGCGCGGTCGTCATCGGCGGCAACGTGGGCGGGATCCGGCACCAGATCGAACACGATGTGAACGGCATTCTGGTCGACAGTGTCGAGGAGGCGGCCCAGCAGATCGTCCGCGTGCTCAAGGACCCCGCCTTGCGCACCGAGATCGGGCACAAGGCGCGCGAGTCCGTCCGCTCGCGCTTTCTGATGACGCGGCTGATGGAGGACTGGCTCGACCTGTTCGGTTCGTTCGAG
>JAQVEQ010000203.1 GCA_028697875.1 Novosphingobium sp.
CACCCGATATCTCCAGGAGCGTCGGCGAACCTTGCGACGTGATGATATTGTCTGCCAGCTTCGGGCTGCCGAAATCGCGGGTTGCAAAGTTGCAGCCGGTCGCCCGGATCAACTGGTTGTCTATTCCGCGGCTGCCGTCGACCCCGCGATAGTCTTCAGCACTCGTCTTGCCGTCAAGATCCTCTCCGAAGGCAACCTTGCCGCGATACTCGACATTCCCTGTGGCAAACATGGGGAAGTCTTCCGGATTGGTGCAGCTGTCGTAGGCAAACCGGGTCCCCAGGAAAGAGAGCGTTCCCTTGCCAGGAGGTATACCGTTGCTGCTCCTCAGCGTGACGAGTTCGGCTTCGGGAACTTGCGTCATTTCGCCGTTCGCGCCCGACGGATGTCCCGTCGACACCATCTTGAAACCCATCCGTTCGGCCATGAGCTTTCGCAGCTCCTGGATTTTTTCTGGGGCCGAATAGACTTCGCGTTCCTCAGGCGGCAATCCCTGAACGAAGATGTCGGTTGTGCCGAGCGACAGGCTTGGACACGCGCTGTCGTCTTCGTATGACGGCACGTAAATGTTGCTCAGCGCAAACGACAGCGTTTGCGACTGCGGCGCCGAAGCGCCGACGCTCAACAGTCCGCCCAGCGCAACGATGGCGGCCATCATCGGTCTGCGGGCGAATTCCCGCCATTCGGGCATCATCTTGTCTCTCCCCCGCCGCACGTCTCATCGAGTAGCGGCCACACGCCATTTTCCTGCATATGGAACGCAGAGACCACCCCTGTGAGGCTCACGGCTACCGGAAAATGGAATCACACCGCCCCATGGTGCTGTCAGTCGGATGACAACTTGTCTCCGATCGGCGCACTTCGCCCCTTCTGAACCTACTCTTCAGGCGACGAGGTTCGCCAAAGGTAAACCATCACGCCGTTCATTTTGACGTACATCTCGTCGAGGTGCCACCGCCAGTGCCGGATCCCACGCATATGATGGATCCGCTTGCGGCGAATTTCGCCTGCGATCAGCGGGCCGAACCTGTTCCACCACAGCCGAACCGTCTCGTGACAGAAGTCCTAGCCACGTTCGAAGAGCAGGTCTTCAACGTTACGCAGCGAGAGCGGGTATCGCACGTACAGCATCACCACCATGCGGATGATGCCGGGAGACGAATGGAAATACCGGTACGGATTTTTGGCTGCGCTCATCCGCCTCGGCTAGCAACCTCGCAGCAGGTCGGCCATCCCTGTGACAGAACCGTCCCGAACAATGCCACCAGGGAAGTCTTCCTGCTCGCCCGGTTGATGCCCACGCGGAGCCTGTAGATTTGCGTCAACTCGGTGAAACTGCATTCAGCGTGCCGCCAAGGCAACCGGTTCGGCGCGGGCAATGGGTGGGGGCTGTCAGCAGGGCCCCTCGCGGTAGCCCGTCATCCTGTAGTGCATGTAGATTTCTGGCGGGTTCTCGAAATCGCCGGTGACGATCTGGGCGGGCACGCGAACGCGCAGGTCGAGCGCGAGGCTGTTGCTGGAATACTGGCCATAGACATCGACCGGCCGCCGCCCGCCATATTGCGGGAAGTTGCAGGTCATGGCGCCCTGATAGCGGTTCTTCGCAATGGAGAGGTTGGTTGGGCGGCAGCCCATGCCCGCCCGGAACGGGAAGGCGCTTGCGCGCGGGTTCTTCGCGATTGCCTGGGAAACGCACTGCGCGTCCGTCTCGCGTGCTCCGATTCCCTGGCGGCTGAGTTCGAAGCTGGTGTCGGACGAATCGACTTTCGACACGTTGTACAGTTCGGTGATGAAGACCCAGCGGCCGGTTTCGAAAGCCGTTTGCGGTTCCTGCGCAGTTGTCGCGGTTTCCGTTTGCGCCTCGCGCTCAGGAGAGCTGTCCTGTGGCTTGCTTTCTTGCGGAGGCGTCTTGGGGGTTTCCGGCTTCGTCGCGGGCGGCTTTCCCGTCCCGGCATTGAGCGCAAACCGCACGATTGCGACCGGCCCTGTCTTGTTCGAGGCGACCATATGCCAACCGCCTACAATCACGATCAGTCCGAAAGCTATCGCTGCGGCCACCATCGCCCGTCTGGTGTTTCTCTGCCTTGCTGCCACTTCGGCCGGGATCAGGGCGCCCTTGGAAGGCGCTTCCGATTGAGCTGGCGCGGAATCGCAAGGCGCGCCACAATCGCCGCAGAAACGGTCAAAGTCGGCAAGCTCGTTTCCGCACGAACCGCATGTCTTCAATGTGCCCTCCTTCGTTTCGGGATCGAGTGGTCTTTGCTTGCCGGCATCGGCGGTCTTGCGGCGATTGAACGTGGTCATTAGCCAATTGTCCCGGCAGGTGCGAGACTAGACCGCCGGATATGGATGGGAGCGATGAGTCCGTGAGCCGATGCCATGCATGTGCGGCCGAGAATCGCGAGGGGGTTCGTTTCTGCACGAGCTGCGGCCGTCCGATGGAGGTCATCGGCAATCACGCGGCGTTTGACGAACTCGAACGCGTTCGCCGCGATGGCCTGCGCGACGCGGCCGGTGCCTTCGACTGCCAGCGATTGCAGCGCCTGCGGCGCGCCTTGAGCGATTGCATCGTCCGGGATGGCGATGCTGACGGAATATCGCCTCGAAGCGGATTCCGGCTGGCTTCGAGCGGCTGGTATGAAGCGGAGTTCCATGACTGCCAGGTCTGGAGCGCAATGCGCCAGGCGGCGGAGCAGGCAGCGCGTGACGGAGAGCGCTTCAGCTCGGTCGACGCAGCGCGCACTTTCGGTGCCGGACGTGTGGGCAGGAATGTGCCCGCCAGCACGGCCGATGCGGCGCGGTTCGCGCGGCGGGGAAGGAAACCGGGCTGGGGCGCAATCGGCAGGATGCTGGGGCACGATGCGGCGGCCCTGTTCCACGATCCGTCGGGCAAAGGCGCTTATCCCGCCGGCATCGAGCAGGGCGATGCGGCTGCCAGAATCGAACGCCGCACCATGGTGCGGAAAGGTGTCGTCCAGGCTCCCGAAGCGGTCCCGGGCGGTGGGCGGGTGGAGTGGGATTCGATTCGGGCCGTTGCAGGAAAAGTGCATGAACTTGACGCGTGTGCGACTGGCGGGGTTTCCTGCCTGGCCGGCGCGCTCGAACGCCTTGGCATCGGCGGGGGCGGCCAGCGCATGAACGCGAGTGTGGGGCCGGTTCCGTTCGAAGACGGCATGGCGCTTGCCGCCAGTATCCAATGCTGGCGCGGCGAATTTGGCGGTGAACCGCTCAAGAAACAGGGAGTCTGAGGATGGCGCCGCGACGCTTCGTCTTGTCCGCCGCGGAAATGTCCGAGGGCTTTGCCGCGGCCAGGTGCTATCCTGCCCGCGCGGACTTCTTTGCCGGTTTGCCGGCTGCCGGCGGCAGCCTGCCCGGCGCGCTGTCGGGCACCGGGGGCGAACTCGACCCCGATGCGCGCCTGATGTTCGAAACGATCGCCTGTCCCGAAATTTCGCTGCGCCTTCTCAATTTCGCGGAAGGCAGCGGGATCGGGATCGAAACCCGCCTCGTCGGCGATGGCGAGGAGACCTATGTCGCGCTTGCCCGGCCGGATTCCGGTCATTGGGACCTTGCCCTGCTCGGCGGCCGGGACCTGGCACTGGCGCTGGTCGACGCGTTGCTGGGGGTGTCGGACAATCCCGCGCCGGGCAAGGACTTCTCGCTTGCCCTGTCGATGCCGGAACTCGCGATCGTCCTGGCCATTGCCCAGTGCGTCCGGCTCGACGAACTCCGGGCGCGGCTTGGGTGCGAAGAGGGCGGTAGCGGATTCCCGGCGGCGGCGATCCCGATGGCGGCAATCGAGGCTGTGATCGCTGCCGAGAAGGAGCGGCCCGATCCCGGTTCGCCCTTGAGCCGTCTGGCGATGACCTGCGGGGGGCGCCTGTTCGAAGTGCTGGAGGACGATGGCCTGCGGCATGGCCTGAAGGCCTTGATCGGCAATGGGCTGGCCGAAGCCGGCGGGGCATTGACCGACGAAGGGCTGGCGCTGATGTCGCTGTTCAAGTCGCGCGACATGATAACGCTGATGCAGACCGCCCAGCGGCAGGGGGGTGACGCCGTCGTCGATTCGCTGCTGTTCCTGCACGGGCCGGGGAGCCTGCTCGCGGGGGCCTGGAGAACGAATCCGGCGGGCGGCGAGGAGGGCCTGGTGCTGAGCGCGATGCAAGGCGCCGAATTGCTCGATCTGATCGACGCCAGGCTGGGGCCGCTGCTGCTGAACGACGGACAGCGTGCGCCGGGGATCGGGTTTTGCCTCGGTTGCGGGACGCTTTACGAAGAATCGCCCAGGTACTGCCGGGAGTGCGGCGCGGCACTCTAGAAGCGAACGGAGCGGATATGCCCCTAAGGCCGTCTACATCTTCTGGAAACGTTAAGGCGAAACATTTTGGTGAGGGAAAGCCCGATAGTTTCACGGCAGACTTCAGGGCGTCATATTCGACTGCTGGAATGACGACAGTCCTCTGCGCGGACTGGAACTAATTGCTTTTCGGGATTTTTTCCCGCCATAAGCCACTGCGATGCTTGACTATGGGGCGATCTTCATGGTTAACTGACGACACTTAACGCGTTGGCCCTATTTCGGCTGCGCAGCGTTTTGGGGGGGCCTAGATGAAACGCGTGCTTGCTATCACGACTGCAATCGTGCTCGCTGCTCTTCCGCCGGCCGCGATGGCGAACAATGTCGGCGAAAACTATGCCTGGCAGTTTCAGACGACGGCCGACAAGGCCAATCAGGCTGCCATCCTGGATCTGATCGAGAAGAAGAAGAGCGGCTATTATTCGCCGCCCATCACTACTTATATCACGAGCATCGATCGGCAGTATAATTGCACCGTCGGGGCCACGGCCACGGGCAATCAGGGCACCAATACCAATCTCGCGAACTCGCCGACGACGACGGGTCCGTCCTCCAGTGCGACGGGCAACGACAACCAGACCAGTTT
>JAQVEQ010000018.1 GCA_028697875.1 Novosphingobium sp.
GTCATCGGCCGTGCGACCGGTTCCGTCCCGGCAATGGCCGAACGGGCCCAGACCAGCGCCATGCCCACAGCGGCCGCGACCGCCATGGCGGCAATCGCCATTCTCAAGTGAACCCACGCATCGCCATGGCCCCAGACCGGCAAGGCACCGCCTGCCAGGACCGCGCATATCGCCAGCATCGCGATCCATTGCCACGGCGCGCCCAGCACGAACCACAAGGCAATTCCCGCCGCCAGGCCCACCGCCAGCCAAGGCCCGCGATCCAGCCCGGCCGTGGCGAGAAATCGCTCCGCCGCGTCTCCGGCGCTGGACAAGGGCGAGTATTTTCGCCAATGGCGCTGCACCGCAGCATCGTCCCCGGACTCATCGCCGGAGAGCGGCACATAGGGGACGTCACCGGCCATTGGGCAAAAAGAAAGGAAACGGGGCAATATGGCAAGCGCAAGCGACAAGACAGTCGTCACCCGCTTCGCCCCTTCGCCCACGGGCTTCCTTCACATCGGCGGCGCCCGCACCGCACTGTTCAACTGGCTCTTCGCCCGCCACCACGGCGGCAAGACCTTGCTGCGGATCGAGGACACCGACCGCGCCCGTTCCACCCAGGAGGCGATCGACGCCATCCTCGACGGGCTCGACTGGCTCGGCCTGACCTATGACGAGGAAACGGTCTTCCAGTCCGAACGCGGCGCGCGCCACGTGGAAGTGGCCGAAAAGCTGCTTGAGGCTGGTCACGCCTATCGTTGCTACGCCACGCCGGAAGAGCTCGAGGAAATGCGCGCGGCCCAGCGCGCGGCCAAGCAGCCGCTGCGTTACGACGGCCGCTGGCGCCACCGCGATCCTTCCGAAGCGCCGCTCGGCGCGCCGTTCGTCGTCCGGCTGAAAACGCCCGACGAAGGCGAAACGGTGATCGAGGATGTCGTCCAGAGCCGCGTGACGGTCAAGAACTCGGAAATCGACGACTACATCCTGCTGCGTTCGGACGGTTCGCCGACCTATATGCTCGCCGTGGTGGTCGACGATCACGACATGGGCGTGACTCATATCATCCGCGGCGACGACCATCTCAACAACGCCTTCCGCCAGTTGCCGATCATCCGCGCGATGGACGAAATCGAAGGCGGATGGGAAGACCCGATCTACGCTCATATCCCGCTGATCCACGGGCCGGACGGAGCCAAGCTTTCCAAGCGCCACGGCGCGATGGGCGTCGACGCCTACCGCGACGAACTGGGCATCTTGCCGGAAACGCTGTTCAACTACCTCCTGCGGCTCGGCTGGGGCCATGGCGACCAGGAAGAGTTCTCGGTCGACGAAGCGATCGCGCTGTTCACTCTCGAAGGGGTCGGCAAAAGCCCTTCGCGCTTCGACATGAAGAAGCTGCTCAACATGAACGGCAACTATATCCGCGCGGCGGACGATGCGCGCCTTGCGGCCCTGATCGCCCCGAAAATCGGTCCCGACGCCGATGCCGGGCTGCTCGAACAGGCCATGCCGGCCCTGAAGACGCGAGCAAAGGACATCAACGAACTGGCGGAAGGGGCCGCCTTCCTGTTCACGCACCGACCGCTCACGCTGACGGACAAGGCGGAAGCCTTGCTGACGCCCGAAAGCCGTGCCCTTTTGGCGCAGGTTTCAGCTAACCTGCATGATGAATTTGACTGGACAAGCGAAAAGCTCGAAGCCAAGCTGAAAGCAATGGCGGAAGAGCTCGGGCTTGGCCTGGGCAAACTTGCGCAACCGCTTCGTGCGGCACTCACGGGGCAAACAACCTCACCGGGCATTTTCGATGTACTGGTGCTGCTTGGGAAAGAGGAAAGCCTGGCGCGCATCGACGCACAGGCCGCCTCGGGCAGCGCGGGGTGAAATATAGATTTGGAGGAAGTGAATTGGCTGACAAGCAAGCAACCCTGACTGTCGACGGCAAGAGCTATGAGTTCCCGGTGCTGGAAGGCAGCGTCGGACCGGATGTCATCGATATCCGCAAGCTTTACGGCCAGTCCCACATGTTCACTTACGACCCGGGCTTCACGTCCACCGGTTCGTGCGAAAGCTCCCTGACGTACATCGACGGCGAGGAAGGCGTCCTCCTCCACCGCGGCTATCCCATCGGACAGCTGGCCGAGGATTCCAGCTTCATGGAAGTCGCCTACCTGCTGCTGAACGGCGAACTGCCCAGCCAGGACGAATACGAGAAGTTCACCTGGACCATCAGCCGCCACACCATGCTGCACGAACAGCTGGCCCAGTTCTATCGCGGCTTCCGCCGCGACGCCCACCCGATGGCGATCATGTGCGGCGTGGTCGGCGCGCTGTCGGCCTTCTACCATGACAGCACCGACATTTCCGATCCGGAACACCGCAAGATCAGCAGCCACCGCCTGATCGCGAAAATGCCGACGATCGCGGCGATGGCCTACAAGTATTCGATCGGCCAGCCGTTCGTGTATCCGGACAATTCGCTGTCCTACACCGGCAACTTCCTGCGCATGACCTTCGGCGTCCCGGCCGAGGAATACGAGGTTCTCCCCGCCGTCGAACGCGCGATGGACCGCATCTTCATCCTCCACGCCGACCACGAACAGAACGCCTCGACTTCGACCGTGCGTCTTGCCGGTTCCTCGGGTGCGAACCCGTTCGCCTGCATCGCGGCCGGTATCGCCTGTCTATGGGGCCCGGCGCACGGCGGCGCGAACGAAGCGGCTCTCAACATGCTGCACGAGATCGGCACGCCAGATCGTATCCCGCACTTCATCGAGCGCGCGAAGGACAAGAACGACCCGTTCCGCCTGATGGGCTTCGGTCACCGCGTCTACAAGAACTACGACCCCCGCGCGACCGTGATGCAGAAGACGGTGCGCGAAGTGTTCGAAGCGCTCAAGGTTACCGACCCGGTCTTCGAAACCGCGCTACGGCTGGAAGAACTCGCCCTGCACGACGACTATTTCGTCGAGAAGAAGCTGTTCCCGAACGTCGACTTCTATTCGGGCATCATCCTGTCGGCGATCGGCTTCCCGACCACGATGTTCACCGCGCTCTTCGCCCTTGCCCGCACGGTCGGCTGGGTCGCGCAGTGGAACGAAATGATCTCCGATCCCGGCCAGAAGATCGGCCGCCCGCGCCAGCTCTACACCGGGCCGACGCAGCGCGATTACGTGCCGATGGGCAAGCGCTGACAGGGACAGGCGCGATGCCGAAATTCCTGCAGGTCGTCCTCCAGGCATTCGGCGTCGCGCTGGTTCTATCGGGCGGGCTCTGGACTCTCCAGGGCCTCGGGCTGGTCATGTGGCCCGAAGAAAGCTTCATGCTCGCCCAACGCCAATGGGCGCTCTACGGCTCGCTGACAGTGGCAGCGGGCCTTTTGCTTGTCTGGCTGGGCCGGAAGAGGAACTGACCGGTCAATCCACCGCCAGGTCGGCAGGCAGCGAGAGCGTGAAGCGAGCGCCTTCTCCCAGGGTGCTTTCCACTGTCAGGTCGCCCCCCATGGCCCGCGCAAGCCGGCGCGAAATGTAGAGCCCGAGGCCCGAACCGCCATCGCCGCTGCGTCCAAGCCGCTCGAACTTCACGAACACCTTTTCCTGCTGCTCGGGCGACAGGCCGGGCCCTTGGTCGGCGACCACGATTCGCGCTTGCCCGCCGTCCCTCTCGAGCCGCAGCCATATCCGCGAACCTTCCGCCCCATACCGGATCGCATTGCCGACCAGATTGAGCAGCACTTGCAGCACGCGGCGGAATTCGCCGATCGCAGGCAGGCATTCGCCTTCGCGCGGGGGCTCGATGGCAATGCCCTTCTCCTGCGCCCGGACACCGAGTATCCCGGCGGCACGGCGCGCGATATCGCCAAGGTCGATCCGGTCCGGCGCGGTCGAGAAATCCTCCGCCTCGACCACTTCCAGATCGGCGAGGTCGTCGACCAGCGCGAGAAGGTGCTTGCCCGCTGCCGCGATGTCGGCCGCATAGCGCCCGTATTCTTCCGCCAGAGGTCCGGCAAGGCGCGTACGGATGGTTTCGGCATTGGCGACGATCCGGGCGATCGGCTGGCGCAGGACAGGGGCGATGTCGCGGCTGACCACTGCCGCAGCCTTCTTCTTCCCGCCCGCTTCGCCGACCGTGGCGGACGGCCGGGCGAGCGGCTGGTCGGCGACGAAGTACAATTCGAACCCGGCGCTGCCCGGTTCGGGCGCCCCCAGCGGAACAAGGCTCGCCTTCCATTGCCGCTGCGACCCTTCGATCACGACCGAAGCGCCATCAAGCAACCGCCAATGCAACGGCTGGCGATGGCTGCTGCCGGCAATGTCGACGAAATCGGTCCACGGACGGCCCATCCCTTCGCGCATCCGCGCAGCCAACGGGGCAAGATCCGGCGCCAGGCAGTCGAAGGCGAGGACGTTCTGCTGCGGATCGAGCCGGGCGCTCAGTTCGGCAAGCTGGCGGTCGATCATGGCGCGCCGTTCGGCGTTTTCGGCAAAGCTTTCCGCCTTCAGCGGCACGGACTTCCAGCTCGCGACAAGGATCTCGCAACCGTCCGCCTCACCGGCAAGCGGCGCGACTTCGACCCAGGCCGTAACCAGATCTTCGCCATCCTGGGCCTGCACCGCCTGTGCCAGGCGCAAACCGTAACGGCGGCACTTGCGCACCAGTTCGAGCAACGCAGGAATGGCAATCGTGCCGGGCAATTCGCCGCCGCAACGCAATTGCAGCCCGGCAAGCGGCTCGCCGGCTTCGATCAGCCGGTCCTGCGCATCGCTGGTGGCGCGGGCCAGGAAGGTGCCGGTCGCGACCATCGGATTATCCGGCCACCCCGGCAAGGATTGCCGCCGCATGGTCGGCGCCGAGCTGGCCGAGCCCCTCGGGCAGGGCGATTTCGGGATGGAAGTAAGCGAACTGCTCTTCCACTTCCTTGGGCTTGAGACCGGCCGCACACAACGACAGGGCAAACCGCGCGGCCTGCCGCTCGTTGGTCGACAGAACGGCCATGGCGCGCTCCTGCCCGGTGGCGAGCGCCAGTGCGGTCAGGAACAGCGGAACCCCGGCATGAGTCACCGTCAGAGCGGCAAGCGCCCCGCCCCGCATGGCCACGACCAAACGCGCCAGCAGACCCAGACGGCTGCGGCTTTCGTCGAAACCCTCGCGCAATTTCGTCTCCACCGCGGCGGTGGCTTCCCCTCCCTGCTCTCCTCCATGCTCACGCAGCGAAAGCAGCACGGCATGGAACAGGTCGCCCGGCAATTCGCCTAGCGGCAGTTCCATCCGCCGCTGCTGCTGGCAGAAGCGCGCCTGCGCGGCGAGCAGGCTCATGGCCGTTGCCGCGGTTTCCGGGTCATTCGATGCGATCAGCGCCTGAAGCAGCGGCGACAGGACCGTGTCGACCGAATGGCGCAGCTGCAACTTTTCGGTGAGCTGAAATTCCAGCGCCAACCCGTGCGCGTGGCCAAGCAAGGAAGCATTGGCGATCAGCGTCTCGGTCAGCCCGGCGGTGTTCTCCTCGGCAAAACCGTATGGGTCGGAAACGCCCGACACTTCGGCCTGCGCGGCCAGCAATTGCCGGGCAATGTCGCCGGCCATGCCACGCACGCGAGCGACAATCTCGTCGCTGAACATGGTGTGATCGTCGTTTTCGAGCAGATGGCGCAAGATCGGGCCCGCGGAAGCAATGACCGCATCGCCGCGCGTCAACGCCTCCGACAGGGCGTTTTCAACCGTCTGGTCGTCGAACTGGGACACACCGGCTTCCATCATCGTTCCGCCATAGTGCCCCTTGGTTAAGCCTGCGTTAGCCTCGGACCAAGCCGCGAAAATGCGATTCCGCACCCGATCAGCGCCAAGGCAAGGCATTGTGTCACCGGCAGGAGAATCCCGACAAACGCCGCACATGCAAGCAGCAGGGACAACAGGGCGCGGTCTCCGCAAAGCGCGCCCCATCGCAGTGCAGACAGGCCCGGGACAAGCCAGACGAGCCCGACGAGCACGAATGGAACGAACAGCCGTTCCGGCCACAGGGCAAGGTGCGCGTCGACCCCTTGCGCCACCAGCACCACCAAGGCGAGGTCGGCAAGCACCTTGAAGCTCCGCATTGCCTTGGCGAAAGCAGGCCGTGCCGCGTTTCCCGCGCGCTCGCCCCGGTCCAGGGCAGCCCCCCCCTCGCTTGTCAGCGATGCGAGCGCAAGCAGCGCGAAACCGCCACCCGCCATGCCCAGCCAGCCCAGTGCCAGGGCGCCGCACAGGAACAGCATGGCCGCGCCCAGCAGGTAGGCGGGACGAATGCCGCGATTGAGCCAGGCAACGCCGAAACGCCCGGCAAGCCAGCTGGCGAGCAAGCGTCCGGGGACCAGGCCGCTCCCTGCGGTGATATGACGGCGGAACCAGCCCGGCTCGAGCGCCTCGGCATGTTCCGCGCTGGCCAGCATGGCCCAGCGCCCTTCGGTAAGAATGGCGTCGGGCAATGCGCGTTCCGGCACCCTGCCCTGCAATGCGATCCGCAGCAGCGCGGCAATCCCGTCGCAATCGCGCGGCAATTCGTTCAGCCGTTCGACCAGCCTGCCCGGCATGGCCAATGCCCCCGCCCAGGCATAGTTGAGGTCGATCCGCTCGAAACCCGCCGGAATCCCGGTTTCGGCCGAAAAGACGAGTACGGCGTTCCCGCCGGAAAGGATGTCCTGGGCTTCGTCGGCCAGCGGCAACACCCCGTCCGCCAGAACGATCAGCTCGTCCGACGCCCGGACCAGGCCCGAAAGCGCGCGCGGCACGGTAATCACATGGAATTTCGCCCCCGCCGCCTCGGCCTGGTGCTGCAGCCCGATCAGGACCGGGCCCAGGTTTTCGGCGAGGCAAACCACACGCTCGCACCCCAGCGTCAGCGCCAGTTCGATCTGGCGCCGTGCAACGGTCTTCCCGGCAAAGGGAATGAAGGCCTTCTGGCCCTCACCCGGCTCGCCAGCATAGTCCAGCATGGAAAGGAGGGCGACGCGCACCCGGAAAGCTCCCTCAATTGGAGGCCTTCTCTAGGCGGGCGGCACGGCCCTGCCAAGCACGGAGAGATGCAGCCTGTCTTACCCGGCGGCGAATTCGTCGAGCGCGGCGCGAAACTTGCGCAGAACCACCGGATCGCCGGGCGCGGCATCCAGTGCTTCTTCGGCAAGGTCCATCAGAGGCCCCGCCTGGAAGCTCGCGGCGAGGCCTTTCAGCCGCATGGCCGCGACGTTCCAGTTGCCGTCGCAACGGGCACGGCCGAGCAGGTCGACCTGATGCACGAGGCTGTCGCGGAACGCATTGCGCAGTTCGGCCAGCAGCTCGGGATCGTTCCCGGCCGCAGCCGCCAAAGTCGCATCGAGAGCCCCAAATTCGAATGCCATTGGATCGCACTAGCGCAAGAAGGTTAAGCTGGGGTTTATCAGTTGCCCAAGCATGATATGCTGTATTTCATGAGCGGAAGGTCACGGATCGTGTCCATCGGTTCCGGGGAGGAACCGGTCGGGGGGCAACAGGAAGCAGCGACGGCACCGGAGGAAGTGCTGTCGCTCGACGAGGCGTGGGAGGAAGCGGAGGAGCCGAAAATGGCACCGCCCCGGCGCCTTCCATGGCTTTTCCCCTCGCTTGCCGTCCTCCTCATCCTGGGCTGGACCGGTTTCTTCGGCTGGGTCCATCAGCGGGAAATACTGGCCGGAGCGAGCCCCGCCCAATGGAGCGACTGGATCGTTGCCTGGGCCGTACCGGTATTGCTGGTGGTCGCCCTCTGGCTGCTGGCCATGCGCACCAGCTTGCGCGAGACGCATCGCTTCAACGACGCGGCACGCGCTTTGTCGCTGGAGTCCGCGCAACTGGAAGAGCGCCTGGCCACGGTCAATCGCGAACTGAGCCTCGCACGGGAATTCATCGCCTCGCAATCGCGCGACCTCGAAGCGCTGGGCCGGGTCGCGAGCGAACGCATTTCCCAACACGCCGACCGGCTGGCCGGCCTGATCTCCGATAACGGCACACAGGTCGCATCGATCGCAAGTGTCAGTTCCAATGCGCTGGAGAACATGGCCAAACTGCGCAACGAATTGCCGGTTATCGCCAATTCCGCGCGCGACGTAACCAACCAGATCGGTAATGCCGGGCGCACCGCACAGGGGCAATTGCAGGAACTCGTCAGCGGGTTCCACCGGCTCAATACTTTCGGCGAAGCGAGCGAAAGGCAGGTCCAGGCACTGCGGGTGCAAGTCGATGCCGCCCTGGCCGCCTTCGAAGCACAGGCCTCGCAGCTGGACGAGATCGCCACGGCCCGTTTCGCTGCTCTCGGCGAACGTAGCTCGGCCTTTCGCGCCGAGCTGGACGGTCAGGAAGTGGAAGCGCTGGCAGCCATCCGCCGCCGCGCGGAAACCCTGTCGCAGGAACTGGCCGCTGCGCGCGAACAATTCGCCAGCGAAGAGACCCAGTCTCTCGATGCCCTGCGAACACACCTGTCCACGCTGGGCGACCATAGCGCGAAGCTGGGTGAGGAAATTCGCCGGACCGAGAGCGAGGCTCTCGCGGCTTGGCAGGCGGCGGTCGGGAAACTCGAAGCCCAATTGCGCAATGCCGCGGCCGAAGCCGAACGAATCGACGCGGCATCCCGCGAAGCGGCCGAAACAAGCCGCACCGCGTGGGATGCGGAAATCACGCGGCGCCGCGAACAGGCCGAAAACTGGCACGCCGAACAGCTTGCCGTCACCGAGCAGCAGCTTGCCAAACTCGATGCCGCGATTGCCGAGCGCCGCGACGCCCACCTCGCGAAGAGCCGCGAACTGACCGAACATGCCCATGCGCTGACTGCCCGCCTCGGCGAACTGGAGGCGCAGGTCGAGCAGATCGCCGCGCAAGGCGGAACCGTCCGCGAAGAACTGACCTCGGCGCTCGGCGAACTGTCGGCCACACTCGCCAAGAGCCGCGAAGCCTTGGCCGGTACGGACAAGGCCATCGCGTCCCTGACGGACGACAGCATTCGCCTGCTCGAAATCATCCAAGCTGGCGCCCAGCACAGCGTGGAAGACCTCCCCGCCGCGATCGCCACTGCCGAACGGCGCCTGACCGGCCTTGCCGACGGCGTCGAATCGCTCGGCCTGATGATCAACGAAGCGAACGAGAAGGGGCGCTCGCTTTCGGACTACGTCATCGCTGCGCAGCGCGACGGCCATGCGGCGATGAACGAAACCGAGCACTTGCACGCGGCCCTCGCGGCACGGAACGAGGAACATGCCGCGCGCATCGCGCAATTGCGGGCCGAACTGGCAGCCTTGGGCGAAGAAAGCGAAGCTCTCGCCACCCATCGCGAACAGCAACTGCGCGGCGTGCTCGATGCGCTTTCCGAAGCGACCCGTTCGGTCGTGGCGGAACTGGAAGAAAACAGCGCAGACGCCGCCGCCAAGCTGGCGGAACGGATCGGCGAGGACAGCGCCGCGGCAATCGACCGGGCCGTCAGGAACCGCACGGCGGAAGCCGTCGGCCAGCTCGAACAGGCCGCGGCCCATGCCTCGGGCGTGAGCCGCGAAGCGGCGGTCCAGCTGCGGGACCAGCTCGCCAAGGTGGGCGAACTGACCGCCCACCTCGAAAACCGCGTCGCCCATGCGCGCCAGCGCGCCGAAGAACAGGTCGATAACGATTTCGCCCGGCGCGTGGCACTGATTACCGAATCGCTCAATTCCAACGCCATCGACATCGCCAAGGCGCTCTCCAACGAAGTGACCGACATGGCATGGGCGGCATATCTGCGGGGCGACCGGGGCATCTTCACCCGCCGCGCCGTGCGTCTGCTGGACAATGCGGAAAGCCGGGCGGTGCTGGAAATCTACGAAAGCGACATCGATTTCCGCGAGCATGTGAACCGCTTCGTCCACGACTTCGAAGCCATGCTGCGTCAGTTGCTGTCCACGCGCGACGGCCACGCGCTCAGCGTGACTCTGCTGTCCTCTGATATGGGCAAGCTCTATGTTGCGCTGGCGCAGGCGATCGAACGCCTGCGCGAATAATCAGTTGCGGTAGATAGCGGGTTCGTCCGCCGCACCCGGCGGTTCGCCGAACATGTTGAGATCGTCTATCTCGATCCAGCCATTGACGTAGTTGGCGTAGTATAACGCACAGAGAATGGCGGCCAGCACAGTGGCCCGCAGGATCAGCTTGCCCGGACGGAAATGGGCCGGGGCACTGTCTGCCTGGCCGGGCACCTTGCCCAGCCCGGCCTCGTCATGGGTACGCACGCCGAAAGGCAGCAGGATGAAGGCGCACCCCACCCATAGCAGCCAGTAAATCGCGAGCACGGAGGTCCATTTCATCGGCCTTATCCTTCAGCCAGCAGCACCTTGACCTGCGGCTTCTTCCCCGACCAGCGCTGCGCCGCACGGCGGGCGGCAAGCCGCGCCGCCTCGATCACGGATTCACGGTCCTTGCGTGCCGCCCCTTTCAACTTTGCCAGCGCGGTCGCGACATCGCCTTCGGCCTCGGCGACGAATTCGTCGTAATCCTCATCCAGCGGCAAGCCCATTCCCACGACCTGCGCTACACCCTTGCCGTCGATTGCCACGATGACGACCCCGTCGCGCGCCATGCGACGGCGCATGGCAATCGCCTCGCCATCGGCGGGCACGATGATATCTCCGTCCAGCACGAGCCGCCCGGAGCGAACCTCGGCCAGCTTGCCTGGCCGCCCCGGGGCAAGGCGGACAATATCGCCGTTCTTCTGGAATAAAGCATTGGCGATACCGCTGGAAAGGCCGAGCCGGGCCTGTTCCTGCATGTGCCGGATTTCACCATGCACCGGCACGAGAAGTTCGGGCCGCAACCAGGAATAGAGCGCCTGCAGTTCAGGCCGCCCCGGATGGCCCGAGACGTGAATGTCGCTCTGCCGGTCGGTCACCATCTCGATCCCGCGTTCCGCCAACCGGTTCTGCACCCGCCCGATGGCAAGCTCGTTGCCCGGGATCTGGCGAGTGGAAAACAGCACCACGTCGCCTTCGTCGAGCCCGATCGGGTGCGAATCCTCGGCAATCCGGGCTAGGGCCGCACGCGGTTCGCCCTGGCCCCCGGTGGCCAAGATCAGGACTTCGCCACGCGGCAGGTCCATCGCGGTGTAAAAGTCGATCGTCTGCGGAAAATCGCGCAGGTATCCGTTGGCCTTGCCGACCTCGATGATCCTGTCGAGCGAACGCCCAGCCACGCAGAGTTGCCGGCCGGTCGACTTGGCGACATCGCCCAGCGTCTGCAACCGTGCGACGTTGGACGCGAAAGTCGTTACCAGCACGCGCCGCCCTTGGTGCTTGCGCACTTCCTCCAGCAGACCCTTGTAGACCATGCCTTCCGAGCCCGAAGCATTGGGGTTGAAGACATTGGTCGAATCGCAAACCAGCGCGAGTACGCCCGCATCGCCCAGTTCGCACAGTTCGTCCTCGGTCGCCGGCGCGCCGATCAGGGGCTCCTCGTCGAGCTTCCAGTCGCCGGTATGAAACACGCGGCCATAGGGCGTGTCGATCACCAAGGCGTTGCCTTCCGCAATCGAGTGGGCAAGCGGGACATAGGTGATATCGAACGGACCAAGGGCGAAACTGTCCGGCTTATCGATCACGTTCAGTTCGACATCGCCAGCGCAGCCGGCCTCATCGAGCTTGCGGCGCACCAGGTCGGCAGTGAAAGGCGTCGCATAGAGCGGGACGCCGAGATCGGCGGCGAAATAGGGGACAGCCCCGATATGATCCTCATGCCCGTGGGTCAGCACGATGCCCACCAGATCCCCCAACCGCTCCTCGATGAATTCGAGATCGGCAAAGACCAGTTCGGTGCCGGGATATTCGTTCATCCCGAAACTCATGCCGAGATCGACCATAAGCCACTTGCCGTCGCACCCGTAGAGGTTGACGTTCATGCCGATTTCGCCCGAACCGCCAAGGGCGAGGAAAAGCAGCTCGGCTTCCGGCGTAAAGTCCTTCTTCACCGGGCAGCGGCCTTTTCCGCCAGGATCGCCAAGCCTTCCAGCGTCAGTTCCGCATCGACCGCGTCGAAAATCCCGGTATGCCTGTCGAACAGGATGGCAAGACCGCCAGTGGCAATCACTTTGGCAGGCCGGCCGATTTCCTTGCGCAGGCGGGCGATCAGTCCTTCCATCATGGCGACATAGCCCCAGAACACTCCGATCAGCATCTGATCCTCGGTATTGCGGCCGATCACGCTGTCCGATCGCGGGGCCTCAATGGCGATACGCGGCAGCTTGGCCGTGTTGCCGACCAGTGCGTCGAGCGAAAGGTTGATCCCCGGCGCGATGATCCCGCCCTTGTAGGCGCCATTGAAGTCGACCACGTCGAACGTCGTCGCGGTCCCGAAATCGACCACGATCACATCGCAATTGTACTTGGCGTGGGCCGCGATAGCGTTGACCGCGCGGTCCGCACCGAGCGAGCGCGGTTCGTCCACATCGATCTCGATCCCCCAAACCGCCTTGCCTTCGCCCGCGACCAACGGAACGATATGAAAATAGTTCTGCGACAACACATCGAGGTTGTGCAGCGCGCGCGGAACCACGGTGGAAATGATGATCTGCGTTACCTGATCGCGCGTGATCCCCTTGATCGCCATGAGCTGCATCAGCCACACCGCATATTCGTCGCCCGTGCGGCGCGGATCGGTGGCGATGCGCCAGCGCGCCTTGATCTCCTGCCCTTCGAAGAGGGCGAAAACGACATTGGTGTTGCCGGCATCGATCGCGAGCAGCATGGGAAACTCTCCTTCAGGCGAAAACGTCGCCTGCGTGGACGATACGGACCGATCCATCGGCCAGTGCCAAACGCAGCGCCCCATCCGGATCGAGGCCCGCAAAGGTCCCCTTCACGGGCTCTGCCCCTGGCCCCAGCACCTTCAGCGGCGTTCCCGGCGGGTGGGCGACTGACTGCCAGCGCGACAGCAGCGGTTCAAGCCCGTATTGCCGCCAGCGCACCAATTCTGCAGCGAATGACGTTGTAAGTGTCCTGGCGAACACATCGCGATCCGGCGCCGGGCCCAGTGCCGAGAGGGCCATGGCCGGGCGATCCGGCAAATCAGGCGCGGAATCCAGGTTGACGCCTATGCCGACAACCACCACGCCCCCCACGGCTTCGAGCAGAATCCCTGCCAGCTTGGCTCTGCCCAGCAAGAGGTCATTGGGCCACTTGAGCTGAAGCTCCGGGCGGCCGGACAGGAACTGCGACACGGCGTCCCAGACCGCCAGACCGGCCACGAAGGCCAGGCTCGATACCGGCGGGTCGCCTGGCCCCGGCCGGACCAATGTAGAGCCCATGAAATTACCCGCGCCGTCAAACCACTCCCGCCCCTGCCGTCCGCGTCCGGCGGTCTGGCGATCGGCGACAAGCCAATACCCTTCCGGTACGGCCTCGCCCGCGCGCAACCGCGCAGCCAAGTCCGCATTGGTGGAGCCGGTTTCAGGGACGGTTTGGACTAGGGGAACCAACTCAAGCAGCAAAGAACAAGGCGGCTGCCGCCTTGTCCGCCAGTTCACCCATCCACTTGGTCAGAAGGTATCCCAGCGGCGAAATGAACAGGGCGGAAACCACCAGCAGCGCCCAGTGGGCCCAGTCGCTCGTCCCCTTCACCACATCGGCCGGTTCGTCGAAATACATCACCTTCACCACCTTGAGATAGTAGAAGGCACCAATCACCGAAGCGGCGATACCGATGGCGGCTAGCGGGATCATCCCGGCATCGACCGCGGCTTGGAATACCACGAACTTGCCCCAGAAACCGAACAGCGGAGGAATGCCCGCGAGGCTGAACATCACCGCGGCGAGGCACAGGGCGATCAGCGGGCGCGTGCGCGACAGGCCGGCGATTTCGGGAATGCCTTCCACCGGCGTGCCGTCCGCATCCTTGAGCATCAGCACGGCGACGAAGCCGCCGACCGTCATCGCCACGTAGATGACGAGATAGACCAGCATGGCGGATGCGCCCTGCTGCGTCCCCGTGGCGAGGCCTATCAGCAGGAAGCCGACGTTGTTGATCGAGGAATAGGCGAGCAGGCGCTTGATATTGATCTGGCCGATCGCCCCCAGCGCACCGACGATGATTGAGGCCAACGCGGCGAAGATTACGATCTGCTGCCAGGCAGCTGCCTGTGTGCCGAAGGCGTCGAGCGCGACGCGCATGGCGAGCGCCAGCGCGGCAACCTTGGGCGCCGAGGCGAAGAAGGCCGTGACCGGCGTCGGCGCGCCTTCGTAGACGTCCGGCGTCCACATGTGGAACGGTACCGCGCTGATCTTGAAGGCAAGGCCCGCCAGCACGAAGATCAGGCCGAACAGCGCCCCCATCGACATTTCGCCGGTAAGCGCGGCACGGATGCCGTCGAAGTGGGTCGTGCCGGTGAAGCCGTAAGTCAGGCTCATGCCGAACAGCAGGATGCCCGAAGCCAGCGCGCCCAGCACGAAGTACTTGAGGCCGGCTTCGGCCGACCGCCCGTCGTTCCGCAGGAACGCGGCGAGGACGTAAGCGGCAAGGCTGTTCAGTTCGAGGCCGATATACAGCGCCAGGAGATCGGTCGCCGAAACCATGATGCCCATGCCGACCGTCGCGAAGAGGATCAGCACCGGGAATTCGGCGCGCATGGCGCCGGCGCGTTCGAAGTACGCGGGCGCGACAAGCAATGTCATGCCGGACGCCGCGTAGATCAGGAGCTTGGCAAAGACCGCGAAGGCATCGACGCGCAACTGGCCGCCGAACGCAACCGTGTCCGCGCCCATCGCGCCGCCGCAGAGCGCGGGAGCGGCAAGGAAAGCGCAAACCGCGAGCAGGGCGACGCCGATGTAGCTGATCGCACGGGCCGACTTGTCACCCGCCCAGGCCGCCACCAGCAGCAGGACGAGGCCTGATGCACTCAGCAGGACTTCGGGTGCTACAAGCGAAAGGGAAGCTGCGAGATCCATCAATGTGCCTCCCCTTCGGCAGCGGCTTCTTCGGTATGGCCTGCGTGATCCGCGTGCCCGGCAGCCGGCTTCGGCTCACCCATCTTGAGATGCGCATCCCCTGCCGGGGCAGCGCGCGACAGCCGGGCATCGAGCGCGGCAATGTCCGCCCGCATCGGGGCAAGGAAGCTTTCCGGATAGACGCCCATCCACAGGACCGCCGCCGCGATCGGGCCGAGCATCAGCCATTCGCGCAAGGACAGGTCCGGCATGGCCGCCGCATCGGCGTTCTTCTGGTCGCCGAAGGCAACCCGGCGGTAGAGATAGAGCATGTAGGCCGCGCCGAGGATAATGCCCGTGGCACTGACGGCGGCGACAACGCTCGACGCCTTGTAGATACCCGCAAGGCTCAGGAATTCGCCGACGAAACCGCTCGTGCCCGGAAGGCCGACCGAAGCCATCGTGAACAGCATGAAGAACAGCGCGTACTTCGGCATGTTGATCGAAAGCCCGCCGTAACGGTCGATCTCGCGCGTGTGCAGCCGGTCGTAGATCACACCGACGCAGAGGAACAGCGCCGCCGACACGAGGCCGTGGCTCAGCATGACCACCATCGCGCCTTCGAGACCCTGGGTGTTGAAGGCGAAGAGCCCGACTGTCACGATCGCCATGTGGGCGACCGAGGAATAGGCGATCAGCTTCTTCATGTCGTGCTGGACCAGCGCGATCAGGCTGGTGATGACGACCGCCGCCATCGACAGCCCCCAGATCAGCCAGACGAACTGGGCCGAAGCTTCGGGGAACATCGGCAGCGAGAAACGGATGAAGCCGTAGCCGCCCATCTTCAGCAGCACGCCCGCCAGGATCACCGAACCGGCGGTCGGCGCCTGCACGTGAGCGTCGGGCAGCCAGGTGTGGACCGGCCACATCGGCATCTTGACCGCGAAGCTGGCGAAGAAGGCCAGGAACAGCCACGTCTGCGCCGCGACCGGGAAGTCGTAGGCCATCAGCGTCGGGATGTCGGTCGTGCCGGCTTCGTGCACCATCCACAGCATCGCGATCAGCATCAGCACCGAGCCGAGCAGCGTGTAGAGGAAGAACTTGTAGCTGGCGTAGATCCGGTTGTCCCCGCCCCAGATACCGATGATGAGATACATCGGGATCAGGCCGGCTTCGAAGAAGATGTAGAACAGGTAGAGGTCCTGCGCCGCGAACACGCCGATCATCAGCGTTTCCATCAGCAGGAACGCCGCCATGTATTCACCGACGCGCTTCTGGATGGACGCGCTCGCCAGGATGCAGATCGGCATCAGGAAGACCGACAGCATGATCAGCATCAGCGCGATGCCGTCGATCCCCAGCGCCCACTGGAAACCGGCGAAAAGCGGCACTTTTTCGACGAACTGCCACTGCGCGCCGCCAATGTCGAAATTGGCCCAGAGCAGCACGCCGAGCACGAAGTCGACCAAGGTCGCGACCAATGCCAGCGTGCGCGCGGCCTTGGCCTCGACGAACAGGCAGAGGAGCCCCGCGACCAGCGGCACGAGGAGCATCACGGAAAGGATGGGAAAACCGGCCATCGTCAGCGCACCATCACCCAGCTGACCGCTGCCACAAGACCGAGCAGCATGACCAGCGCATAGCTGTAGAGATAACCCGACTGTACCTTCTGAGCGTAACGGCTACCCTGCGCCACCGCCCAGGCAGCGCCGTTGGGACCGAAACGGTCGATCAGGCCAACATCGCCCTTCTGCCAGAACACCCGGCCCAGCCAGAAGGCGGGGCGGACGAACAGGAAGTCGTAGAGCTCGTCGAAGTACCACTTGTTGTAGAGGAAAGCGTGAAGTGCCCCGAACTGCGCCACGAACTTGGCGGGGATCGAGGTATCCTTGATATAGGCGAACCACGCGATGAGAAGGCCCGTCAGCATGACGGCAGCCGGAGCGAGCTTCACCCACAGCGGGACCTGGTGCATCGCATGCATCAGGTGCTCGTTGTAGAAGATCGCGCCCTTCCAGAAGCCTTCGTCGCTGATGAAAGCATGCGTGAAGGCGTAGCCGGCAAACACCGCGCCGACCGCCAGCACCACCAGCGGCACCAGCATGACCCACGGGCTTTCATGCGGATGATAACCGGCCGTGCCGTCGCCGTGCGCATGATGGGCATGGGCATCGTCGTGGCTGGTTTCCTCGTCCGGGCTCTCGTGGTGGCCGTGGACTGCGTGCTGGATATGCTCGGAATCGGCCCAGCGCGGCTTGCCCCAGAAGGTCAGGAACATCAGGCGCCAGGAATAGAAGCTGGTCAGCAGGGCCGCGAACACGCCGAGCGCGAAGGCCAGCTGGCCATGTTCCGTCCCGCTGGCGAACGCGGCTTCGATGATCGCATCCTTGGAATAGAACCCGGCAAAGCCGAACACGCCCATCACGCCGACGCCGGTGATGGCCAGTGTCCCCGCCATCATGACCCAGAACGTCAGCGGGATCTTCTTACGCAGCGCGCCGTAGTAACGCATGTCCTGTTCGTGGTGCATGGCATGGATGACCGAGCCCGCCCCCAGGAACAGCAGCGCCTTGAAGAAGGCGTGCGTGAACAGGTGGAACATCGCCGCGCCATAGGCGCCGACGCCGGCGGCAAAGAACATGTAGCCGAGCTGCGAACAGGTCGAATAGGCGATCACCCGCTTGATGTCCCACTGGGTCGTGCCGATCGTCGCGGCGAAGAAGCAGGTGGCGGCGCCGACATAAGTCACGACCATCATCGCCGTGTCGCTCGTCTGAAACATCGGCGAAAGGCGGCAGACCATGAACACGCCCGCCGTCACCATGGTCGCGGCGTGGATCAGCGCGGAAACCGGCGTCGGGCCTTCCATCGCGTCGGGAAGCCAGGTGTGAAGCCCCAGCTGCGCCGACTTGCCCATCGCGCCGATGAACAGCAGCAGGCACAGGATCGTCATCGTGTCGAAGCGGTGCCCGAGGAAACCGATGGTCGAACCGGCCATGCCCGGCGCGGCGGCGAGGATCTCGGGGATCGAGGTCGTCTGGAACACCAGGTAGGTGCCGAAGATGCCGAGCATGAAGCCGAGGTCGCCCACGCGGTTGACGACGAAGGCCTTGATCGCCGCGGCGCAGGCCGAGGGCTTCTTGAACCAGAAGCCGATCAGCAGGTACGAGGCGAGACCCACCCCTTCCCAGCCGAAGAACATCTGGACGAGATTGTCGGCCGTCACCAGCATCAGCATGGCGAAGGTGAAGAGGCTGAGATAGGCGAAGAAGCGCGGCTGGTCCGGGTCTTCGTCCATGTAGCCCCAGCTGTAGAGGTGGACGAGCGCGGAAACGCTGGTGACCACCACCAGCATGATCGCGGTCAGCGTGTCGACCCGCAGCGCCCAGTCGAACGTCAGGCTGCCCGAATGGACCCACTGGAGCACCGGAGTCACGGTCGGTTCGGCCGTCCCGGCGATGTACGAAAGGAAGATCGGCCAGGAAAGCGCGCAGGACAGGAACAGCGCGCCGGTCGTCACGACCTTGGCCGGGACGTTGCCGATCATGCGGTTGCCCAGCCCGGCGACGATGGCAGCCAGCAGCGGCCCGAAGACGATGATCAGGATGGAGGACACGTTTTTTTACCCCTTCATCCGGTTGACGTCGTCGACCGCAATGGTGCCACGGCCGCGGAAGTAGATAACGAGGATCGCAAGCCCGATCGCCGCCTCGCCCGCCGCGACGGTCAGGACGAACATCGCGAAGACCTGGCCCACCAGATCGCCGAGGAAGGCGCTGAAGGCCACCAGGTTGATGTTCACCGCCAGCAGGATCAGCTCGATCGCCATGAGAATGACGATCACGTTCTTGCGGTTGAGGAAAATGCCGAGCACGCCGAGCACGAAGAGGATCGAGCTGACCACCACGTAGTGTTCGATACCGATCACAGCTGGACCCCCTTGCCGACTTCCGGCTTCGTGTTGACGGTCGCCTCGTCGGGGCGGCGGCTGACCTGCTTCGAAATGTTCTGCGTGCGCGTATCCTTGCGTTCGCGATGGGTCAGCACGATCGCGCCGATCATCGCCACCAGCAGGATCAGGCCGGCGCTCTCGAACAGGAACAGGTACTTGCTGTAAAGCAGCGCACCGATGCTCTCGATGTTGCTGCGGCCGACCAGCGGGGCAGCCATGCCGTCGGGCGTGCCGAGGTGGATCACACCGGCCTTGTAGGCGCCGATGCCCAGCACCAGTTCGGCCAGCAGGACCAGCGCAATCAGCATGCCGAGCGGGAAGTTCCTGATGAAGCCGGCGCGCAGTTCGGCGAAGTCGATGTCGAGCATCATGACGACGAACAGGAACAGCACCGCGACCGCGCCGACGTAGACGATCACCAGCAGCATGGCGATGAATTCGGCGCCGACCAGCACCATCAGGCCGGCCGCGTTGAAGAACGCCAGGATCAGCCAGAGGACCGAGTGGACCGGGTTGCGGGCCAGGATCACCAATGCCGCCGAAGCGACCACCAGCGTGGCGAAGAGGTAGAAGGCGATTGCATGGATCATTGGATCGCGGGCCCCCTAGCGATAGGGCGCATCGGCTTCAAGGTTCGCGGCAATGGCCCGCTCCCACTTGTCCCCGTTCGCCAAGAGTTTAGCCTTGTCGTAGAGCAGTTCTTCGCGCGTTTCGGTCGCGTATTCGAAGTTCGGCCCTTCGACGATCGCATCCACCGGGCAGGCTTCCTGGCAGAAGCCGCAGTAGATACATTTCGTCATGTCGATGTCGTAGCGCGTCGTGCGGCGGCTGCCGTCTTCGCGCGGCTCCGCCTCGATCGTGATCGCCTGCGCCGGGCAGATCGCCTCGCACAGCTTGCAGGCGATGCAGCGTTCCTCGCCGTTGGGATACCGGCGCAGAGCGTGTTCGCCACGGAAACGCGGGCTGAGCGGGTTCTTCTCGAAGGGATAGTTGATCGTCGCCTTGGCCTTGAAGAAATACTTCAGGGTCAGGGCGTGCGCCTTCAGGAATTCCCAGAGGGTGAAGCTCTTGACGAGCTGGGCGACGCTCATACCGCGTACCTCGTAAGCATCAGATAACCGGAAACGAGCACCACGAACAGCAGGCTCATCGGCAGGAAGATCTTCCAGCCAAGCCGCATCAGCTGGTCGTAACGGAACCGCGGCACGGTCGCCTTCACCCAGCTGAACACGAAGAAGAAGAACAGGATCTTGAGCAGCAGCCAGACCACGCCCGGGACGTAATAGAGCGGCGCCCAGTCGACCGGCGGCAGGTACCCGCCCCAGAACAGCACGGCATTGAGCGCGCACATCAGCAGCACGTTGGCGTATTCGCCGAGCCAGTAGAGCGCGAAGGCCATCGAGCTGTATTCGGTCTGGTACCCGGCGACGAGTTCGCTTTCCGCCTCGGTCAGGTCGAACGGCGCGCGCGCGGTTTCCGCCATGCCCGAGATCAGGAACAGCACCCACATCGGGAACAGCAGCGGATTGAACACGTAGCCGTTCAGAATACCGAACACGTGCCCCTTCTGGCCCTGCACGATGTCGTTGAGATTGAACGACCCGGCCCACAGCACGACGCAGATCAGGATGAACCCGATCGAGACTTCGTAGGAAATCATCTGCGCCGAAGCGCGCATGGCCGAGAAGAACGGATATTTCGAGTTCGACGACCAGCCCGCAATGACCACCCCGTAAACGCCGAGCGAACTGATCGCGAGGACATAGAGCAGGCCGACGTTGATATCGGCGAGGATCGCGCCCGAATTGAACGGGATCACCGCCCAGGCCATCAGCGCCACGGTAAAGGTCACGATCGGCGCGATCAGGAACAGGCCCTTGTTCGACGCCGAGGGAATGATCGTTTCCTGGAGCATGACCTTGAGCCCGTCGGCGAACGACTGGAGCAAGCCCCACGGCCCGACCACGTTCGGCCCGCGGCGCAGCGCCATGGCGGCCCAGATCTTGCGGTCGGCATAGATAATCATGGCGACGCCCAGCATCAGCGGCAGGGCGATCAGCAAGATCCCGCAGACCGTGGCGACGAGCCACGCCCAATCGTAGGACATGCCGAGGGATTGGAAGAAGGCGGTCATTCCGCGGCCTCCGCCATCTGGTCACCCTGCAGCAGTTCCGCCGAACAGCGCTGCATCGTCGCACTGGCGCGCGCGATCGGGTTGGTCATGTAGAAATCCTTGATCGGATAGGCTTCGATCACGCCGCCGAAGCTGCCGCCACCGGCCGGGAGCGGACCGAAATCGGCCAACCCTTCCTCGCCCAGCGCCGGGACTTCGGCGATCATCGCGGCCTGCAGTTCGGCAAAGCTGTCGAACCCCACCGAAACCCCCAGGCTATCGGCCAGCGCGCGCAGGATCGTCCAGTCCTCACGCGCGTCGCCCGGCGCGAACACGGCCTTTTCGGCATACTGCACGCGGCCTTCGGTGTTGACGTAAGTGCCGTCCTTCTCGGTGTAAGCCGCCGCCGGGAGGATCACGTCCGC
>JAQVEQ010000204.1 GCA_028697875.1 Novosphingobium sp.
GAAGGCCGCCGGGCATACGCTCGCCGCCCGCGCAATCGAGAAGGACGACGCGGACGTCCTGGTCGAACGGCTCAACGCGTGGATCGACGATCCGAATATCGACGCCGTGGTTTCCACCGGCGGCACCGGCCTGACCGGCCGCGACGTGACGCCCGAAGCGCTCGACCGGATCAAGACCCGCGACATTCCCGGCTTCGGCGAACTGTTCCGCTGGCTCAGCTTCAAGACGATCGGCACGTCCACCGTCCAGTCGCGCGCCTGCGCAGTCGTGGCGCGGGGGACTTACATCTTCGCCCTGCCCGGCTCCAACGGCGCGGTGAAGGACGGCTGGGACGGCATTCTCGCGGAGCAGCTCGACAGCCGTAACCGCCCCTGCAACTTCGTCGAACTGATGCCGCGCCTCAGGGAAGTGTGAGGTTATTTGCGGCAGTTTCCGGGGTGCGGTTGATCGCGACGGGAGAATTTGACCGCCCGCGCGATAGGCTTCATTGTTGCTGCGCCCGGTCTGTGCAGCACGCAGGCGAACCGAATTGCATGGGAGGACTGTTTCATGAGTGGGGAAGCAATGCCGCCGGTCGACGATGCGGAACGTGAAGGCCTGGCCTTGCCGGACCTGGCAAAAGCGATTCTGGACCGCCAGATCCGCCCGCGGGTAAGCGAAATCCGCCGGTTGGCAGAGGCGGTTCTGGAAGCCCAAAGCGGGGATGCCAGCCCCAAACCGAAGAAGGCGAAGAAAGCGAAATCCGCCGACAAGGGTAAGAAATCTGGCAAGAAATCCGGCAAGAAGGCGAAGTAAGCCCTTGCCCGGCCCCAACGG
The DNA here is from genome assembly GCA_028697875.1 of Novosphingobium sp. Classification (GTDB taxonomy): domain Bacteria; phylum Pseudomonadota; class Alphaproteobacteria; order Sphingomonadales; family Sphingomonadaceae; genus Caenibius. Next base: position 818 of record JAQVEQ010000204.1, read on the forward strand.
CGCATCGGCAATGCGATAGCGCCAAAGCGGGAAATCGCAGTGGCTCCGGCATAGCCACGCGACGTGACAGCGCCCCAATTGTTCTGTATATGTTCCCCCATGGGAGAACGCCCCGCCTCATCCCCGGTCAATGGGCGCGGCGCGCAGTCGGGTGCGTTGTCCGCGCGTTTCGGGCTGCCCGGACGGGAGGCTGACGGAGACTGGCTGGATGCCCGCGAGGCTGTGGATGGTCCTGTGGATAAGTTGCGGACAACCGTTGCGGAGGAACGTCCGAAAACAATCCTGAGCTTCAACCGTTCGCCAGATATTCCCTTCGACCGTTCGGTGAACGCCTATCGCGGCTGCGAGCATGGCTGCATCTATTGCTACGCCCGGCCCACCCATGCCTATCACGACCTGTCGCCGGGCCTCGATTTCGAAACCAGGCTGTTCGCCAAGCCGCAAGCGGCGGAACTGCTGCGCGAAACCTTCGCCAAGCGCACGTACCGCCCCGCCCCTATCGCCATGGGAACCAATACCGATCCCTACCAGCCGATCGAGGGGCGCTACCGGATCACGCGGGCCGTGCTCGAACTGTGCCTCGAATGCCGCCACCCGGTGACGATCACGACCAAGTCCGACCGGGTGCTGCGCGACATCGACCTGCTGGCGGAACTGGCGCGGCACCGCCTTGCCGCCGTATCGCTTTCGGTCACCAGTCTCGACCCGCGGCTGTCGCGGCTGCTGGAACCGCGCGCGGCCGCCCCTGCAAAACGGCTGGCGGCGCTGGGCCGGCTGGCCGAAGCGGGCGTGCCCACCAATGTATCCATCGCGCCGGTGATCCCCGCCGTGACCGATATGTTCATCGAAACGATCCTGGTCGAAGCGGGCAAGCTGGGCGTACGCTCGGCCAGCTGGATCGCTCTGCGCCTGCCGCACGAAGTCGCGCCGCTGTTCCGCGAATGGCTGGCCGTCCATTTCCCCGACCGCGCGGGCAAGGTCATGGCCATCGTCCGGGAAATGCGCGGCGGGCGCGACAACGACCCGGATTTCGTCACGCGGATGAAGCCGCGCGGCGTCTGGGCGGACCTCGTCCGCACGCGGTTCCGCACCGCCTGCAAACGCGCGGGCATCGCCAACAAGGACTTCACACTCGACTGCAGCCAGTTCCGCCCGCCGCCGCCGGACGGCCAGCTCAGCCTGTTCTGAGCTAGGCGATGCGCACCGAAGCCTCGGGCAGAACGTAGTCGCGGAACTGTTCGCGCAAATCCTTCTTGCTGATCTTGCCCGTGCCGGTGTGGGGAATCGCATCGACGAATTCGACCGCGTCGGGCAGCCACCACTTGGCGACATGGCCGGCAAGGAAAGCACAAAGCTCGGCCCCGCTCACATCCATGCCCGGCTTGCGCACGACCACCAGGATCGGCCGTTCGCCCCAGCGCGGGTGCGGCATGCCGATGGCGGCGGCTTCGGCCACTGCCGGATGGGCGACCGCCGCGTTTTCCAGTTCGACGGAGCTGATCCACTCGCCACCCGACTTGATGACATCCTTGGTCCGGTCGGTCAGGCGCACAGTGCCGTCGGGACCGATCGTGGCGACATCGCCGGTATCGAACCACTGCTCCGCATCGTCGTGCATCGCATCCTTGTGCGCCTTGAAATAGCGCTTCACCGCCCACGGACCACGCACTTGCAAGGCCCCGGCGCTGGTCCCGTCGCGCGGCACGACCATATGCGGATCGTCGAGATCGACAGCCCGGAGCTGGATCGGGAAAAGCGCCCGGCCCTGCGGCACCTTGGCCGCCACCTGGGCCGCGAAATCGAGTTCGTCCCATCCCGGCGGTTCGACCGAAGTCGTCGCAACGGGCGAAGTCTCGGTCATGCCCCAGGCATGGGTAACCCGCGCGCCAGTCCGCATCACCGCCTCGATCACCGCCGCCGGCAGGGCGGAGCCGCCCGAAACCGCGTGTTCGATCGGCGGCAATGTCCCGCCGGTCGCCTCGAGATGCTGGAGCAGCGTCAGCCACACCGTCGGCACGCCCGCGACAAGCGTTACCTTTTCCCGCCGCATGAGGTCGAGCAGGACCGCCGCCTCGTTGCTCGCGGAAAAGACGAACTTCGCCCCGACCATCGCGCCCGCCCACGACAGCCCCCAATTGGCCGCATGGAACATCGGCACCACCGGCAGGACGCATGAGCGCGAACGCAGCGCCAGCGCATCGGGCAGCGACACGGCCATGGCGTGCAGCAGGGTGGAACGGTGTTCGTAGAGCACGCCCTTGGGGTGGCCGGTCGTCCCGCTGGTGTAACACAGCATGCAGGGATCGCGTTCGCCGCCCGGTTCCCACACGGCGTCGCCGTCTTCCGCCGCGATCCATTCATCGAATCCCACGGCGTCCGGCGCGGGCCCGTCGAAGCAGACGTAATGCGCGATCGTCGTCCACCTGGGCCTCAGCCGGTCGACCAGCGGCTGGAACGCGGCATCGTAGAGCAGCACGCGGTCTTCCGCATGGTTGGCGATATATTCCAGCTGGTCGTCGAACAGGCGCGGATTGATAGTGTGGAGCACCCCGCCCGCGCCGGTCGCCCCCCACCACGTGGCGAGATGACGGGAATGGTTCATCCCCAGCGTGCCGACCCGGTCGGCCTTGCCGATCCCCAGCCGCCGCAGGGCCTGCGCCATACGCACGGCATCGTGGCGGATTCCGGCCCAGTCCGTGCGCGTTTCGGTGCCGTCGGCCGCCCGGCTGACGATTTCGCGCGCGCCATGTTCGCGCGCGGCATGATCCAGCAATGCGCTGACCCGCAGGTCCCAGTCCTGCATTCCGCCCAGCATATCCTCTCCTTCGCCTCGCTTTGGCGCGAGTGCATTCCCGCGGCGGCGTCCTGCCACGGCTGCCCGGCAGATTGCGTCAAGGATCGGCGGCTGGCAACCGCTGACGTCAGGCGCTGGCGTCAGGCGCTGGCGTCAGGCCACCAGGCGCAAATGCCGCCCGCTGGGCTGGGCGCTGAGCGCGACCTTGGCGATGCCGGGCACGTCCTGCAGCTTTTCGGCCAGTTCCCCGTCGAGCAGGAAGGCATCGCCGAGGCGGACCAGCGGATCGCTGCCGCTCGGCGTGCGCAGGCGGGCGAGGACCTCGCCTTTCCCCTTTTCGCCCAGGGGCAACATCAGGGCGAGCGTGCGCAACGCTTCCACTTCGCTCACTTCCAGCGTCAGGCGCATGCGCGCGGCGCTCTTCACGTCGGCCAGCGGCCGGGCGCCGCGCACGGTCACGCGTGGCGGCTCGTCGGGATTGGGGCTGTCGAGCTCGACATTGAGCAGCACGCAGGTTCCCTCGCGCGCCCATTTGACGAAGGATTCGACCAGGCTCTCCTCGAAACAGGCCGCACTGAACTGGCCCGAGGAATCGGAGAAGTCGGCCCGCACGAAATCGGCGCCCTTGCGCGTCTTGCCCTTGTTCGCGCCTTCCACCATCGCCGCCATGACCGCCGCGCTACGCCCGCCGGAAACGCCGGAGTCCATCAGCCCGGCAAAGGAGCGCGCGCCATTGGCGCTGGCAACGGCGCGGTATTGTTCGACCGGGTGCGCGGCGAAGTAGAAGCCGAAATTGTCGCGTTCCTGCGCCATCTGGTCGGTCCGGCTCCACGGCTCGACATCGGCCAGCCGCAGCGACGGTTCGGCGTGGCCGTCCCCGCCGAACAGGCCAACCTGCCCGCTTTCCCGTTCCCGCATGGCCGCGTCGGCCGCGCCCATCAGGATTTCGGCGCTGGCGAAGACTTGCGCGCGATTCGGTTCGAGACTGTCGAACGCCCCCGCCCCGGCCAGCGCTTCCAGCTGGCGGCGGTTCATCGATCCGGGCGGCAGGCGGCGGAACAAGTCGTCCAGGCTGGCGAAGAGATTTAATAACAGGAAGGAAAAGGCAAACACTTTCACGGGAACCGACCTGATGGATTTGATCCAATGATAACCAACACCTAAAAAAACAATTGCCGAAAGCATGCTGAACCAACGCAGT
>JAQVEQ010000205.1 GCA_028697875.1 Novosphingobium sp.
GCGCGCGACAGCGCGGCCGAAAGCGATCCGCTGGCGAAGCTGGGTATCGCGACCGCCGCTGCGCAAGAGGCGCACGACATTCCGCTGGGCACCGTGCCCGGACTGGTCAGCCTGCCGCCCGAAGCGCGCGTCGCGGTGACCGCCCCGTTCCCGGGCGCTGCCGTGCGGGTCTTCGTGATCGAGGGGCAACCCGTGAAGCGGGGCCAGCCGCTGGCGCTGGTGCGCGCGGCGGAGCCGGTCCAGATTCGCGGCGAACTGGCGCGCGCGCGGTCCGAACTGACTCTCGCCGAAGCGCGTTCGGCGCGGCTCGACCAGCTCGCCGGGGAAGGGGTCATCGCCCAGGCCCGGGCGGACGAGGCCAAGGCCGCCATGCAGCAGGCCCGCGCCTCCCTGGCGGAAAGCCAGCGCATGACCGCGCTTGCCGGGGCCGGGGCTGACGGCACCATGACATTGCGCGCGCCGATTGCCGGGCGAGTGGCCCATGCCGGAGTGGAAACCGGCGGTCCGGTCGACGGGATGAGCGCGCCTTTCGTGATCGAAAACGCCAGCGCCTTTCGCGTGGACCTGCAATTGCCCGAACGGCTCGCACGCAGCGTGAAACCGGGCATGGCGGTGGAAGTGCAGCTCGGCGCCGATGGCGAGGGCGGCACTCTGGGCGGGCGGATACTGTCCGTTGCCCCCTCGATCGACCCGGCAACCCGTTCGGTCATGGCCAAGGCCAGCGTCGCCTCCGCCCCTGGGCTGGTGGCAGGCAGGAACGTGATGGTGACGATCAGCGGGAACGGCTCGGCCTCCGGCGTGTCGGTCCCGTCCAGCGCCGTCACGCGGATCGGTGGCGAGGAACACGTCTTCGTCCACAAGGGCAAGGCCTTCACCCCGCGTAAGGTCCGTGTCGCGGCCGAAGCGGGCGGCCGCAGCGTGATTGCCGAAGGGCTGAAGCCGGGCGAAGTGGTCGCGACCAGCGGGATCACCGAACTCAAGGCCATGTCGGCGGAGTAGGCGGGTCATGCTGCGCAAACTCGTCGAAACGGCGCTCTCCCTGCGCCTTGCCGTGCTCGGCCTCGCGGCCCTGCTGGCCGCCATCGGCGGCTGGTCCTTCGCCAACCTGCCGATCGACGCCTTCCCGGATATCAGCTCCACTCAGGTCAAGATCATCCTGAAAGCCCCCGGCATGACGCCGGAAGAGGTCGAAAGCCGGGTCATCACGCCGATCGAAATGGAAATGCTGGGCATTCCCGACCAGGCGGTGCTCCGTTCGGTCGCCAAGTACGCGATTGCCGACGTCACCATCGATTTCAAGGACGGGACGGATATCTATTGGGCGCGCAGCCAGGTGGCCGAGCGGCTCAATGCCGTGATGGGCGACCTGCCGGCCACGGTGTCAGGCGGCATGGCCCCGATCTCCACGCCCCTGTCGGACATGTACATGTTCACGCTGGAAGGGCCGCAGAGCCTTTCCGAAAAGCGCCGCGTGCTCGACTGGGTCGTGCGCCCGGCGCTGCGCACGGTGCCGGGCGTGGCGGACGTCAACGCCCTTGGCGGTTATGTCGAGACCTTCGAAGTCGCCCCCGACAATGCCGCGCTGGCCGCGGTCGGGCTGACCACTCACGATCTTGCCGCCGCGATCGAGAGCGGCAACCGCAACGACGGCGCCGGACGGCTCGTCAGCGGGGAAGAGGCGCTGATCGTCCGTGCTACCGGGGCCATCCGCACGCTGGACGACCTTTCCTCCGTCGTGGTCAAGGCGCAAGGCGGCAAGGTGGTGCGGCTGGGCGATGTCGCCACCGTCCGCACCGGCAGCCTGACCCGTTATGGCGCGGTGACCAAGAACGGCGAAGGCGAGGCGGTGGAAGGCCTGGTGATCGGCCTGCGCGGCGCCGACGCCAGCAAGGTCGTCGCCGGGGTCAAGCAGCGGCTGGAAGAGATCAAGCCGAGCCTGCCCGAAGGGATGAGCGTCTCGGTCTTCTACGACCGTTCCGACCTGATCGGACGCGCCGTGGGTACGGTGGAGGAGGCGCTGCTGGAAGCGACCATTCTGGTCGTGATCCTGCTGCTGCTGTTCCTCGGCGACATCCGGGCCTCGGTAATCGTGGCGCTGGCCCTGCCGATGGCGGCGCTGCTGACCTTCATCTTCATGCGCGCGATCGGGCTGACCGCGAACCTGATGAGCCTGGGCGGCCTCGCCATCGCGGTGGGGATGCTGGTCGACGGCGCGGTCGTGGTGGTCGAAAACGTGGTCGAGCGCCTGTCCGACGAAAAGCACGCCAAGGCGGGCAAGCTGCACAACATCTTCATTGCCGCCGCCGAAGTGGCCAAGCCGGTTGCCTCCGGCATGGCGATCATCGCGCTGGTCTTCCTCCCGCTGCTGACGCTGGAGGGGCTGGAAGGCAAGCTCTTCTCCCCCGTGGCGCTGACGATCGTGCTGGCGCTGCTGTCCGCGCTCCTGCTCTCGCTCACGCTGATCCCGGTGCTGGCCTACTTCCTGCTCAAGGTGAAGCAGGGCCATCACGAACCTTGGCTGATGCGGCAGATCGGCCCGCGCTACGCGCGCCTGCTGGAGGGCGCCTTCGGCCGCAAGAAGCTGGTCTTCACGGTCGCCGGCGTGGCACTGCTGCTGACGGGCGGGGCCTATGCGGTGACCGGCAAGACCTTCCTGCCGACGATGGACGAAGGTTCGGTTATCGTGCAGCTGACCAAGCTGCCGTCGATCTCGCTCGAACACAGCTTGGCGGGCGATCTCAAGGTCCAGCGGGCGATCAAGGCGGAAGTGCCGGAAGTCGAAGACGTGATTGCCCGTGTCGGTTCGGACGAACTCGGCCTCGACCCCATGGGCCTCAACGAGACCGACAGTTTCCTCAAGCTCAAGCCGCGCGAGGAATGGCGCAAGCAGGACAAGGACTGGCTGCTCGACCAGTTGCGCAAGGTGCTGGCGCAATTCCCGGGAATCGAGCCGAGCTACACCCAGCCGATCGAAATGCGCACTTCGGAAATGCTCACCGGTGCGCGGGGCGACCTTGCGATCAAGCTGTTCGGCCCGGATCTCGGCGAACTGTCCCGCCTTGCCGGGGCGATCCAGACGCGGCTGCAAACGATCGAGGGCACCAGCGAGGCGATGACTGTCGCCAACGACCAGGTCGACTACCTCCAGCTCGACATCGACCGCGTGGCGGCCGGCCGGGCCGGGATGCCGATCAGCGACCTGCAGGACATGATGCGGGCGCAAGTCGAAGGGGTGCATGCAGGCGTGGTGGCCGAAGGCAATCGCCGCGTGCCGATCGTGTTGCGGGCCGATGGCATGGGGCAGGCTTCGCCGCAGGTCTTTGCCGACCAGCTTTACCGCGCGCCCAGTGGCCAGCTCGTCCGCGCCAGCGACATCGCCCGCGTTTCCCGCGTGGAAGGCCCGGTGAAGCTGGAACACGAAAACGGTTCGCGCTTCGCCATGGTCCAGGCTTTCGTCTCGGGGCGCGACCTTGTCGGCTATGTCGAGGAAGCCAAGGCCGACATCGCCCGGAACGTCCCGCTGCCGCCAGGCTACCGGCTGGTCTGGGGCGGGCAGTTCGAAAACCAGCAGCGCGCCTCGGCCCGGCTGGCGGTAGTGCTGCCGATTTCGATCCTGATGATTTTCGCGATCCTCTATTTCACCCTCGGTTCGCTGCGGGCTTCCGCTCTGATCCTGCTCAACATTCCCTTCGCCATGGTCGGCGGGATGATCGCCCTGGCGGTGTCGGGCGAGTACCTTTCGGTTCCCGCTTCGGTCGGCTTCATCGCCTTGCTCGGCATCGCGGTGCTCAACGGGCTCGTGATGGTCAGCTATTTCCGGCAATTGCGCGACGAAGGCGTTCCGCTTTCCGAAGCCGTGCGGAGGGGGGCGGAGCGGCGCTTGCGCCCGGTGCTGATGACGGCGGCGATCGCGGCGTTCGGCCTTGTCCCGCTGCTGCTGGCGACGGGGCCGGGTTCCGAAATCCAGAAGCCGCTGGCGATCGTGGTGATCGGCGGCCTCGTCTCGGCCACGCTGCTGACGCTCGTGCTGCTGCCGATCCTTTATGAACGTTTCGGCGAAAGCCGGGTCGAGCGCGAGGCGGGCGATCTCCTCAACCCGGCCGGGGAGGACTGAGATCATGCGCTTTCCCATCCTGCTCCTGCCGCTTGCCTTCCTTGCCGGCCCGCTGCTGGCCGAACCGGGCCTGCCCGACGCGGCGGCCGTCAACACCGCGCTCGATGGTCATCCGGGCGTCCTTGCTGCGCGTGCGCGGGCCGATGCCGCGCGGGCCGAGGCCCGCGCCCGTGCCAAGGGGCCGCACGAAGTCACATTCTCGGGCATCTACACCCGCCGGGACATCGACCAGGAGGGCGTGTTCGACGAATACGATGCGCAACTGACCCGGCCGATCCGCTTGCCGGGCAAGGCGCGGCTCGACCGCGAGATCGGGCAATTCGGCGTCGAGGCGGCGGAGAACATGGCCGAGGACGCCAAGCACCAGGCCGCGCTGCTGCTGGCCGGTTACTGGTGGGATTGGCTCGGCGCCCAGGCCGAGGCCACGGTCGATGCCCAGGCCGTCGCCAATTACGAGAAAGCGCTGGCGGCAGTGAAACGGCGCGTCGAATTGCACGACGCGGCCCAGCTCGATGCCGATCGGGCCGAAGCGGCGCTGGGCGCGGCGCGAATCATGGCGGAACAGTCCGCCGGCCGTACCCGGCTCGCCCGCATGCGGCTGGCGGCACAGTTCCCCGCGCTGCCCCTGCCGCAGGACGCGGTCGGGATTCCGCAGCCGGTCCTTCCCGAAGGCGGGCTGGAACCGCTGCGCGATCTG
>JAQVEQ010000019.1 GCA_028697875.1 Novosphingobium sp.
GAACTGCAAAACCGCCGGGTCGAAATCACCTACGGGCCGGGCTCGGGCAACTAAGCCCCAACCCAATCAACCCACACAAGAAGACCGGGGCCGGGAGAGAAATCTCCCGGCCCATTTTCTTGAAGGGCCGAAAAAGTAAGGCCGGAATGGATGGTGAGAAAGGTGGGGTGCAGCCCTTGACCTCGCGGTCGTTTTATAGTCCGCGTAGCCTAACCAGAGAAAATCGACGGAAGTTTCGATAATGCAGCAAACCAAAGACGATGCCCGCTTCGACGAAATGATCGCGAAGGTCCAGAATGGCAGCATGCGGATGAGTGAACGGGATGCCTTGGCGATCGCGGGCAAGTTATATGGCCGCCATCGCTATGGGCAGGCTGCAAATGTCTGCAACCAATTGCTCAAGCACAAGCCGTCTCTGTCCGATGCCCACAGCATCCTTGGCGTATCCTTGGCCGCCATGGGTAAGCGGCAGGAAGGGATCGCCGCGCTCAAGCAGGCGGTCAAGCTCAACGGGAAAGTAGCCGCTTATCATTCGAATCTTGGCGAAATCTATCGTCTGGATGGCAATCTGGCCGATGCGACGGTTGCGCTGCAGAAGGCCATCGAACTTGATCCGCGCAATGCCCAGGCAAACAACAATCTCGGCATCGTGCGTTTCGAAGGCCGCAATTACGACGAAGCAATCAAGTGCTATCGCAAGGCGATCGAGATCAATCCGAATTTTCCCGAGGCATACAACAACCTCGGCAACGCATTGCGCAAGACCGGCGACATCACAGGTGCGGCGGACGCATACCAGAATGCGCTTGGCCTGCGGGAAATCTATCCGGAAGCTTACAACAACCTGGGTACACTCCTGCGCGAAATGCATAAGCCGGAACAGGCTGAACATGCCTTGCGAAAAGCGATTTCGCAGAACCCGCGCTATGTCGAAGCCTACAACAACCTCGCTGCGATCTATCATGCCGAGAACAACGACGCGGATGCTCTGCGGCAGCTATCGGAAGCGCTGAAGGTCGAACCGAAGAACGCGCGGAGCCTCTTGCTGACGGCGCGCATCCAATCGCGCCGGGGCAACACCGCTGCCGCCGAACAGGCGTGCCAGTTTGTCCTCGCCCAAGATCCCGACAATGCCGAAGCGCTGACGGTGCTGGGAACGGTCAAGCACGAACTGGACAAATTCGACGAGGCTCTCGCCCTGCTGGCCAAGGCCGTTGAGCTTCGTCCGGATGCACCGGAAACGCGGAATTATTACGGCATTGCCCTCAAGTCCGTCGGCCGCCTCGACGAGGCGCGCGAGCAATTGCTCAAGGGCCTCGAGATCAACGGCTCGATGTATGGCGCGTACGCCAATCTCAATGACCTGATCGACTTCTCAAAGGAGAAGGACCTCTTCGACAAGATGGAGACGATCATGGAGACGGTGAAGGACCAGCGTGTGGATAGCTTGCTTCCGCTCCATTATGCCTATGCCAAGGGGCTGGAGGACAATGGCCAGCACGAGAAGGCGCTGGAGCATTATATCACTGGTGGCCAGATGAAGCGCGCGCAACTGACCTATGTTGAAGAGGATACCTTCGCCTTCTTCGACGCGATCAAGAAGGCCTTCCCGGCGAAGATCTTCAAGGATCGCCCGTTCGAAGGGATTTCCGACGAGCGTCCGTTGTTCATTGTCGGCATGCCGCGCTCGGGCTCTACCCTGGTCGAGCAGATCATTTCGAGCCACAAGGACATCTATGGCGCCGGCGAAGTGAAGTACTTCTCTCAGGCGCTGCATCGCCTGCGTGACCGGTTTCCCGCGCTTTCGCGCTATCCCGATATGGTGAGCGAACTGTCGTCCAAGCAGTTCGAGATTCTCGGGGGTGATTATCTCACCGCTCTCACCCAATCGGCGGGCGATGCCATGCGGGTTACGGACAAACTGCTGACCAACTATTTCTTCGTCGGCCTCCTGCACCTGCTCTTTCCGAAAGCCAAGTTCATCAACACGCGGAGGGACCCGATCGATACCTGCCTGTCCGGCTTCACCAAGCTGTTCAAGGACGACATGCCGCACAGCTACGACCTGGGCGAGCTGGGCCGTTATTACCGCCAGTACGACGCGTTGATGAAGCATTGGGAAAAGGTCCTGCCCAAAGGCGTGATGAAGGTCGTCGAATACGAGCAGGTTGTGGCAGACACGGAAACGAATGCCCGCGAGCTGATCGATTTCATCGGTCTCGACTGGGACGATGCCTGCCTGGCGTTTCACGAGTCGAAGCGGCCGGTAAAGACGGCCAGCGTGGCCCAGGTCCGCAAGCCGATCTACAAGACTTCTGTCGAACGCTGGAAGAAATACGGTCCCGGCTTGCAGCCGCTGGTCGATGCGATCGCCGGCAAGTAAGTGTCGAGGCGACGCCAATCTGCAAAGGGGCCGGAGCAATCCGGCCCCTTTTGCGTTATGAGAAAGGCAGAACAGGGGAGATACGAGATGATCCGCAAGGCAACGATGGCCGTTATGCCGCTGGCCCTGGCGGCCTGCACCACCGTGGAAAAATCGCCCGCCGAGAGCATCGCGTCGGCGAACATTGCATTGGCGAACGGACAGCCGGCGGGAACCGCGCGGATCGAAGCGCGCGGTGGCAGGTTGATGTTGATCGTGGGGCTTGCCGAAGTGTCACCAGGCGTGCACGGCATCCACTTGCATGCCGTCGGCAGTTGTGCGGCACCGTCCTTCGCATCGGCGGGGGGCCATTTGAACCCGGCAGGCAGGCAGCACGGGATCGACAATCCCAAGGGGCGCCACCTGGGCGACTTGCCGAATGTCGCGGTCGGTAGCGATGGGACCGGGCGGCTCGAAATTACGCTCGACGGTACGCGGGAAACGCTCCGGCGCGAACTGTTCGATGCCGATGGTACGGCCATCGTCGTTCATGCGGGACCGGACGACTACAAGACCGATCCTTCCGGCAACAGCGGCGGGCGGATCGCTTGCGGAGTATTCATGCCCGGCTGAGCGAGACGCCGCCAGACCAGGGATCACGCCGCATAAGAAGTCGGATCTTCGATGCCCGCCTCGGCGAAGCCGGCCCGGCGCAAGCGGCAACTGTCGCACGTGCCGCAGGCTCTGCCGTCCGGTTGCGGATCGTAGCACGACCAGCTCAGCCCGGGATCCAAGCCCAGCCGTGCGGCTTCGCGGACAATGTCTGCCTTGCCCAGATATTGCAACGGTGCGTGGATCGCGAAGGGAGAGCCTTCAGCCCCGGCCTTGGTCGCGAGGCGTGCGGTTTCGGTGAAGCTCGCGATGAATTCCGGACGGCAATCGGGATAACCGGAATAGTCGAGTGCGTTGACTCCGATGAAGATGTCGCTTGCGCCAAGCACTTCCGCCCATGCCAGCGTGAGCGAGAGGAAGACCAGGTTCCGGGCCGGGACGTAAGTGACCGGGATATCCGGGCCGAGCCCCTCTTTCGGAACGGGGATGTCGTCGGTCAGGGCGGAGCCGCCGAACCGCCGGAGATCCAGTGGCAGGACGACATGACGTTCCGCCTCGAGCGTTCGGGCGATGTCCCGGGCAGCCTCGATCTCGCGCCGGTGGCGCTGGTTGTAGTCGATCGTGAGTGCGTTGATGCGGTAGCCCTGTTCCCGGGCGAGCCCGCCGGACACCATGGAATCCAGCCCGCCCGACAGCAAGATGACGGCCTGCTTCCCGCTTGCTTCGCGTTTGCTCATGTCTTCGCGCTACCCAGACCGGCGCTGCCTTTCAAGCGCGGATCAATTGTCGCACCGGCCGACTCGCCGGGCTTCGGCGGAGAACTGGAAGGGAAGCCCGTCGACGATGCCCTGGCCTTCGATCTGGATCAGCTGGCCGGATTCACGCCGGATGTGAGTCCGGCCGTAGCCATGGCCGCGGCACGTGTATTGGACAGTGATGCGGTCGGCCGTGTTTTCGACCACGTAGCGGCTGCAGTTTGCCGTGGGATGGCGCAACTGGATGAACTCCCATCCGTCGCGCACGCAAACGCTCTGCTTGGCATTGCCGGGGCGGAAGCGGATTTCCCAGTTTCCGGGAACGATCCTGTCCAGCACTGTCGGTTCCGGGGCTTGCGCGGAAACGGCCGCAGCCAGCCCGGCGGTGGCCGCCAGACTCAACGCAATGCCGTTTCTTACCATTCGCTTCATTCACAGAATCCCAAGCGGCACCCGGCCCTGCTCCCAATTGCCGAACCTTGCACGGCAAAGCGCACCATACAAGCGATGAACTGACTCAATCCTGAATTGGGAAAAGGCGGGAACAGAAGGAGCAATCGACCATGATGATGCCATCGTCGTTGCGCATCTCCGCCCGTTCTTCCGACGGGAACCGGGCCAGCACGGATTCGAAATGTTCGATAGTGCAACGGCAGCCCCGGGTGAGTTCACTGCCGTGTTCGACCCGGATTTCGGATTCTTCGTGAAACAGGCGCCAGAGCAGTGCCTCGAGGGACAGGGCGGGATCGACCAGTTCGTCACGCCTGACGGTATCCGCGATGATGGCGGCGTGTTCCCATTCGGGATGGTCCATACGGACATGCAGCCGTTGCCGCCCGTCCTCGCCCTCGGCGAGATGCTGGAGAAGGATGCCGCCTGCGACGGGCCGTTCGCCGTCCGCATCGACGCTTACGCGGATCAGGGTCGGGACTTGCTCGGACTGGCTGAAATAGTTTTCGAAGGCCGCGGTGATCGAATTGCCTTCCAGCGGGACGATCCCCTGGTAACGCTGATCGGACAGGGCCAGGTCGAACGTCACGGCAAGGAAGCCCTGGCCGAACAGGGTTTCGAGCGATGCGTCGTCGCCTGCCTGCGCGAGGCGTTCGGGATCGAACTGGACATAGCCGCGCAATTCGCCGGCGTGATAGTCGCAGACGAGCAGCTGGACGATCCCGTCATCGGTCTGAGCCTGGATCGTCAGCTGGCTGTCGTTGTCCTTGAGCAGCCCGCCACTCAGTGCGGCCAGGACGAGAGCTTCGGCCAGGAGGTCGCGAATCCGGGGCGGGTAATCGTGTGCGGCCAGGATCGTGCCGAGCACGCCGTCCAGCCGCACGGCCCGCCCGCGCACGTTGCGTTCCGGCAAAGTGAAGATCAAAAGCCGGTCGCTGTAGGTTTCTGGTTTGTCGGTCATTGCCCGGTCATATGGGGGCGGCAGGTGCCGAAGAGAAGGTGGCGGCGGCCGTCAGATCGCTCCGAAGCACCAGAGCAGCACCGATTTCTGCCCATGGATGCGGTTTTCCGCCTCGTCGAACACGACCGATTGCGAACTTTCGAAGACGCTTTCGGTCACTTCCTCGCCGATGTGGGCGGGCAGGCAATGCAGGAAGATCGCATCGGACTTGGCCTGGGCCATCAGCGCGCCGTTGACCTGGAACGGCATCATCGCGGCGATTTTCTGGTCGGCATGGGCCTGGCCCATCGAAACCCAGGTGTCGGTGACGACGACGTCGGCGCCGTCTGCGGCTGCGGCCGGGTCGTTCGTCAGCGTCACCTGCGCTCCGTTGTCGCGGGCGAATGCCACGAACGCGGGATCGGGTTCGTATCCGGCGGGCGTGCCCACCCGGACATTGAACTTCATCAGCCCCGCCGCCTCGAGAATCGAGTGGAGCACGTTGTTGCCGTCGCCCAGCCAGGCGACTTCGAGGCCGGGCAGGGGCTTGCCCTGTTCGACCACGGTGAGGAGGTCGGCCACGATCTGGCAGGGATGGGACCTGTCCGTCAGGCCGTTGATGACGGGAATTGTCGCGTGGCGCGCCATTTCCTCGATCTTGGCGTGGTCGTCGGTCCGGATCATGATCGCATCGGCCATGCGCGACAGCACGCGCGCCGTGTCGGCAATCGATTCGCCGCGGCCGAGCTGGGTCGTCCCCGATTCCATGACGATCGCGCTTCCGCCGAGCTGGCGCATCGCCATGTCGAAGCTGACGCGGGTGCGGGTCGAATTCTTTTCGAAGATCATCGCCAGGACCCGGCCCGCCAGCGGCGCGTCATCGTCCGGCGCGCCCTTGGGGCGTCCGGCGCGCGCGGCCTTGCGGTCCATTGCGTCGTTGATCATCGCGGCCAGTACGTCACCGCCGGCATCGTTCAGGTCGAGGAAATGCCGGGTCATCAAGCGGCCTCCGGAATGGTGTAGCTGGCGGCGCCTGCGGAAAGCCGGTCGAAGAATTCGTCGATCTCGGCATCGCCGATCACCAGCGGCGGCACCAGCCGCACGGTGTTGTCGCCCGCCGAGACGGTCAGAAGACCGTGGCTGTCCCGCAGGTGCGTGACGAACGGCCGGCTTTCGACCTTCATCTTGACGCCCAGCATCAAGCCGCGCCCGCGCACCAGTTCGAACAGCTCGGGGTAGTTGCCGATGAACTGTTCGAGCCCGGCCCGGATCTTTTCGCCCTTTTCCCGCACGGCGGCGAGGAAGTCCTCGTTGCCGACCGCGTCGAGCACCGCGTTGCCCGCCGCCATGGCGAGCGGGTTGCCGCCGTAGGTCGACCCGTGAGTGCCGAAGACCATGCCGCGAGCCGCCTTTTCGGTGGCGAGGCAGGCGCCAAGCGGGAAGCCGCCGCCGATGCCCTTGGCCGTCGCCAGCACATCGGGTTCGATCCCGTACTGTTCGTAGGCGTAGAAATTGCCCGTCCGCGCGACGCCGGTCTGCACTTCGTCGAGCACCAGCAGGAGATCGTGTTCGTCGGCGAGCGCGCGCAGACCATGCATGAATTCGTCCGTGGCAACGCGGATGCCACCTTCGCCCTGGATCGGTTCGACGAGGAAACCGGCGGTATGCGGGCCGATCGCGGCTTTCGCGGCTTCAAGGTCGTTGAACTCGACGTACTTGAAGCCGGGCAGCAGGGGCATGAAGCCCTTGTGCATCTTTTCCTGGTTGGAGGCGCTGATCGTGCCCATCGTCCGCCCATGGAAGGCGTTGTTGAATGTGATCAGCTCGAACCGTTCCTCGCTGCCGTCGTGCTGGTGATAGGCGCGCGCCGTCTTGATCGCGCATTCCACCGCCTCGGCGCCCGAATTGGTGAAGAACACCGTGTCGGCGAAGGTCAGGTCGACCAGCCTTTGCGCCAGCCTTTCGCCCTGCGGGCTGCCGTAAAGGTTCGAGACGTGCATCAGCGTCGCGGCCTGTTCCTGGATCGCGCCGATCAGGCCGGGATGCGAATGGCCGAGGATGTTGACCGCGATCCCTGCCGCGAAGTCGAGGAAGCGGCGCCCGTCCTCGCTGATGAGGTGGCAATGTTCGCCGCGCACCGGCCGCACGTCGCACCGGGGGTAAACAGGCATCAGCGGGTCGATCGCCATCGATCGGGACTCCCTAGAAATTGCAACGGCAGGATGAAATGCCGCGCCAGAAAGACAAAGGCGGCCCCGGGAAGGGCCGCCTGAATGTGCATTTATGACTCCAAGGGCCGCCGGTCAAATATTCCGGACCGTGGCCCCGGGGATCAGCTGTTGAGCGGAACCAGGTTCACGGCCGAATACTTGCCGCGTCGATCGACTTCGAGATCGAACTCGAGTCGGTCGCCTTCGTTGATCTCGCGCAGACCGGAACGCTCCACCGCGCTGATGTGGACGAAGGCATCGGCCTGTCCGTCGTCGCGGGTGATGAAGCCGAAGCCCTTCATGGAGTTGAAGAACTTCACCGTGCCCGTCGCCTTCTCGCCAGTGAGCTGGCGCTGGGGCGCGGCGGCCGCCTTCTGTTCGACCGGAATCACGTCGCCGACGACCTGAAGGTCGGCAGCCGAAATCTTGCCGCCACGATCGACGAGGTTGAATTCGAGACCCTGGCCTTCGGCCAGCCCTTCCAGCCCGGCGCGTTCGACCGCGCTGACATGGACGAAGACGTCTTCGCCGCCATCTTCACGCTGAATGAAGCCGAAGCCCTTGTTCGCATTGAAGAACTTTACGGTGCCACGGCCCGTGCCGACGACCTGGGCAGGCATCCCGCCGCCACCGCCACCGCGCGGCCCGCCGCCACGATTGCCGCCGCCGCCGAAACGGTCACCACCGCCGCCGAAACGGTCTCCGCCACCGCCGAAACGGTCGCCACCGCCACCGAAGCGGTCACCGCCACCGAAACGATCGCGTCCGCCGAAATTGTCGCCGCCACCCATGAACGGATCGAAACCTTCTTCTCCGAAACCGTCACGCTTGTCGCGTCCCCGGCCGCGACGCCCTCTATCAAAACCCATAAAGCTGAACGTACCTTCGTTTCGCCCGAAACCTTCTTCCGGCGACGCGGACGAAACGCGCCGGAACCGAAAGCTGGCAGCAATAAAGCCACACACCTCCCAACTTACGTTGACATTCATAACGCAGATTCGGCGTCTGCGCGACTGTTTTCAGTCAATCCCGTGTCGTTGTCCGGCAGCGGGATTTCTCCGGCGCAAAAAAAGTTCGCGAATCGCGCCCGGCGATACACGCCCGCTTGCCACCCCGTGCATGCTTGGGCACAGAGGCGGCCATGGAAATTATTGCACTCCTTTCCGATCCCGCCGCCTGGGCCGCGCTTCTCACGCTGATCGTGCTGGAAGTCGTTCTGGGCATCGACAACCTCGTCTTCATCGCCATCCTGTCGAACAAGCTGCCGCCCGAACAGCAGGCGAATGCCCGCCGTATCGGGCTCAGCCTGGCGCTGGTCATGCGGATCGCGCTGCTGATGCTGATCGGCTGGATCGTGACCTTGCAGACGCCGCTGTTCGACCTCGGGATTTCGGGCGGCGAAGGCGTGCATGGCGAACCGGCCTTCGAGACGGCCTTTTCGGGCCGCGACCTGATTCTCCTGGCCGGCGGTTTCTTCCTCCTGTGGAAGGCGACCAAGGAAATCCATCACAGCATCGACCCGGAACCGGCGAGCGGGACCTTGCTCGACCACAAGAAGGGCGTGGCCCAGATCACTTTCACGGCGGCGATCGTGCAGATCATCGCGCTCGATCTCGTCTTTTCGATCGATTCGATTCTCACGGCCGTCGGTATGACCGACCACGTCCCGATCATGGTCACGGCAGTAATCATCACCGTGTCGCTGATGCTGGTCGCGGCCGATCCGCTGGCCAGGTTCATCGAAAAGAACCCGACCCTGGTGATGCTGGCGCTCGCATTTCTGGTGATGATCGGGCTGGTCCTGATTGCCGACGGTTTCGGGTTCCATGTCCCCAAAGGCTATATCTACGCCGCCATGGGCTTCTCGGTTGCCGTGGAAATGCTCAATATGGCCGGCAGGAACCGCCGGGCCAAGCGGGCACGCGAAGAAAGGAAAATTACGTCATGACCGATTTTCGCAAGCTGGAAGAGGGCATGTTCGCCAGTCCGCAGATTGAGCCGGCGGATATCGCCCATGCGAAGGAACTGGGCGTAACGCTGGTCATCAACAACCGGCCGGACGGCGAGGAGCCGTTTCAGACCACCGGGGCGGAAATCGAAGCGGCGGCGCGCGCGGCCGGCATGGACTATCTTGCCATTCCCGTCACTCAGGCGGGCATGGGCCATGCGCAGGTCGAGGCCATGGCCGAAGCGCTGGCGAATGCCGGGGGGCCGGTCCTCGCCTATTGCCGCTCGGGCACGCGTTCGACCTTTCTCTGGTCGCTTGCCCAGGCCAGCCGGGGCCGCAACGTGGACGAGATCATGGGGGCCGCGGCGAAGGGCGGCTACGACGTCGCGCCGATCCGGCAAATGATGGAAATGCTGTCCACTTCGGCCGGGTAACGGCGCCATCACGCCGGAGGGAGGATTCCGGCCGTTTCGAGCGCTTGCAGGATCCCGCCGATCGCCGCGCGGGCTTCGCTGTCCACGGTCGCTCCGCCCGAAGGCGCGGCCACGGGCGAGGCCGCCTGCCAGCCATCGGCGTAGCGCCGGTCCTGCCCCGCCGTGCGGTCGAAGGCGCGCATTCCGTCGCGCGGGCTGACGAACAGCCAGGTTCCGCCCTGGCGGCACGCGATCGTGCCGTCGCGCCCCGTCCAGTCGCCGGTCGCGGAGGAACCGACCAGCCAGCAATCGCCATCGGCCGGTGTGGCCGGCGGTTCGCTCGCCTCGCCTTCCACGGCGAGGTGGAGCAAGGCATCGGCCAGGCAAAGGGCTTCGTTGACAGTGAATTCCTTCTGCGCCTGCCCAGCGAGCGTGGCTGTGCTGCGGGCCGCGCAGGCTTTCCGGCTCGGCCGCGGAATAGAGGAAGGCCTGCGCCCCGCTGGGCCAGGTCAGGCGGCGCAGCGAGGGTTCGAAGACCGGGCGCTTGTCCGGCCGGTGGCAGGCGATCAATCCGCTTTCCCCGTCGACCATGACCGCGCGCGCTTCGGCCAGCGACGCGGCGACCAGCGCGATTCGCGCCTGCGGGTTGCGGCGGGCGATCGCGCGGACCCATTCGGCCCCGCTGCGGGTCTTGCCGAAGCCGCGCCCGGCGCAGACCAGCCACAGCCGCCAGCCGCCCGGCGGGGGCGATTGGCCGGGGCGGGCCCAGATGTCCCAGTCGTGGCGCAAGGCGCGCCGTTCTCCGGGGGCGAGACCCGCCAGCGCAGCTTCCCGCTCGGGCCATTCGCGGGACAGTAGCCATTCGCGCAGGCCGGCGGCATCAGTCATGGCGGGTTTCATGACCGGCCGGGCGGTGGATGCCGTCGTCGGCCAGCAGCAGTTCGACGTCCCGTTCGCGCCTGCGCATCGCGTCCAGCTTGGCATGGAGCGAGGCGAGCACCGCGTCTTCGTCTTCGTCCGCGATCCGGGCGCGTTCCTGTTCGGCGGTCTGGCGGTGGGCGGCCAGCAGGCGGATGGCGTTGGCCACGTCCAGCTTGCGATCCGGCGCATGGCCGCGCAGGCAGGCCAGCACTTCCATTTCGAGATGCTCGTAACCCTCGAACAGCGCGGCGCGCCACTGGGCGGCGAAGTCGTGATGTTCGCGCCGCGTCTTGTAGGCGCGGCTGGGCGCGATCCCGGCCGCGGCGGCGCTGGCGGTGACGTTGGACGTGGCGGCCAGCGCCTGGAGGAAATAGGTCCGCCAGTGCTTGTTGATCCGGTCCGGTTCGCCTTCCTCGCGTTTCTGTTCGGGGCTGATCTTGGTCTGCGGCGGCTGTTTCCTGCGCGGCTTGCGGGCACGCGTCATGGCGCCCGGCGCCGGTTCCGGCTGGGTCATCGTGGCTGGTCCTTTCAGGGAAGGGGCGGGGGTGTCCGCCCGACTCGCTCTATCGCGATGTTCCGGTTCTCTAACCGAATAGCGTGACGATGTCAATAGAAAAGTGCCAAATAGGTTAAACGATGGCGCTTGCCGCCCGGCGTGACGGTCTGTAGATCGCGTGGGCCCGCGCGCCATGGCGATGGACGGGCGGTTCGACTGGCGCTTGGGAGAATCCCCCGGATGTTGCGGCGATTGTACGACTGGACGATGGACAAGGCCGCGCATCCCCATGCGGTCTGGTGGCTGGCACTGTTCAGCTTCGCCGAATCGAGCTTCTTCCCGATCCCGCCCCATCCGCTGCTCGGCCTGATGTGCCTGGCCGAACCGAAGAAGGCGCTGCGCTACGCGCTTGTCACGACCGTCGCTTCGGTGATCGGCGGGCTGGTCGGCTACATGATCGGCTATTTCCTCTACGAAACCGTCGGCGCGACGCTGATTTCCGCCCTCGGGCTGAGCGAGGCCTATCCCCGGGCGGCCTGTTACCTGAACGAAAACGCCTCGTGGGTGATCTTCACCGCCGCGGTCACGCCGATCCCGTTCAAGCTGCTGACGATCACGGCCGGCGTGGTGAAGATGCCGCTGGCGCAGTTCCTGATCGCGTCGATCGCGGGCAGGTCGCTCATCTTCATGGTGGTGGGCGTGCTGTTCCGCCTGTTCGGCGCGCCGATCAAGCAGGTGATCGACCGCTATTTCGGCCTTGTCACCACCGCGTTCCTGGTGCTGCTGGTCGGCGGGTTCGTGGCGCTGACGCAGGTCGGCCGTGGCGGCGGGGACGGCGCGCAGGACAAGTGCGCCACTGCCGCGCCGCCGCGATAGTCCGCGCGTTTCGCCGGATCAGACGATCCCGACCGCCTTGCCCGCGCGTTCGAACATGCCGAGGATCGTCTGCACCTGCTCCGCCGAATGTTCGGCGCAGAGCGAACAGCGCAGCAGCGTCATGTTTGCCGGGGTTGCCGGCGGACGGGCGAGATTGACGTAAAGCCCTTCCTTCAGCAGCGCTTCCCACATCGCCGCGCCGCGTTCGAGATCGGGCATGATGACCGCGATGATCGCGCTTTGCGGTTCGCCGGTGCCGAGTTCGAAGCCCAGCGCTTTCAGCCCGCCATGGAGCGTGCGCGAATTTTCCCACAAGTGGGCGCGCTTGGCCCCGCCGTGCATCAGCTTGCGGATGCTGGTCGCGGCCGTCGCCACCACGCTCGGCGGGAGGCTGGCGGTAAAGACATAGGGGCGGCACACCAGCCGCATGATTTCGAACTTGGGGTGGTTCGACACACAGAAGCCGCCGACGGTGCCGACGCTTTTCGAAAAGGTCCCGATCACGAAATCGACCTGGTCGAGCACGCCCTGTTCCTCGGCCACGCCGCGCCCGTTGGGGCCGATGAAGCCCATCGAGTGCGCTTCGTCGACCAGGACCATCGCATCGTACTTCCTGGCGACGGCGATCATGTCCTTCAGCGGGGCGATGTCGCCCAGCATCGAATAGACGCCTTCCAGCACGACCAGCTTGCCCGCCCCTTCGGGGATGCGGCGCAGGCGCTTTCCCATGGCGTCGATGTCGTTGTGCTTGAACGGCACGATCTGCGCATTGCCGAGCGAACAGCCGTCCCAGATCGAGGCGTGGCTGTCGATGTCGAGGACGATGTAGTCGTCCTTGCCCGCGATGGTCGAAATGATCCCGAGGTTCGCCTGGTAGCCGGTGGAAAACACCATGGCATGATCCATGCCATAGAAATCCTTCAGCGCTTCCTCGCACTCCTTATGGCCCTGGTACGTCCCGTTGAGGACGCGGCTGCCGGTGGTGCCGGCCCCGAAATTGTCGAGCGCGTCCTTGCCCGCCTGGATCACGTCCGGGTCGAACGTCATGCCCATGTAGTTGTAGGTGCCGAGCAGGATCGTCTCGCGCCCGTTGCAGATCGCCCGGGTGGGGGAGAGCACTTTCTCCATCACCAGGTTGAACGGGTCTTCCACCCCGCTCGCCAGCAGGGCTTCGCGCTGCTGGATCAGGGGGTCGAACTTCGAAAAGAGGTCGGTCATCTTTTGCTTAGTCGCCCTGCAGCTTGCACACGGCATCGACGAGCTGGCCGTAATTCTCGATCTCGGCCTGCTGGTTCATGCTGATGATGATGTCGAACTCGTCCTCGATCGCGGCGACGAAGTCCATCACCGTCAGGCTGTCGAACTCGAGGTCGCCGGCAAAGGTCGTGTCGTCGCCGACGGAAATGCCCTTCTTGTTGAAGGGCTCGATCAGGCCGCGAATGCGGGCGTCTATTTCTGCACGGTCCATGGGGGGAATTCCTGACAGTTGATTGCGGCGCAAAAGCGGCGGCGGGCCGCAATTGTCAAGCGGCAGCTTCCTGCCCGCGCCCTTCCAGCAGCCCGCGCACCGCGTTCATGAACGGGCCGATCGACACCGGCTTGGCCAGATAGCCTTCGGCCCCGGCCTCCCTGATCCGCTCCTCGTCGCCTTTCCCGGCATAGGCGGTCACGGCCAGCACCGGCGTGTTGCGCAAGGCGGTGTCGCGCTTCATTTCCGCGATCAGGTCGAGCCCCGACACGTTCGGCAGCTGGATGTCCATGATGACGAGGTTGGGCACGAAATCGCGCGCGCGGGGCAGGGCGCTTTCCCCGTCGCCCACCGGCTCGACCGAAAAGCCGTTGGCGGCCAGCACGTCGCAGAACAATTTCCGGTTGAGGTCGTTGTCCTCGACAACGAGGATGCGTTTCATCATCTTGCCCCTGTCGCATTTCGTCCCCAATTGGGGCGCGCGGGCGTTTTACGTGTCCTGAAAGGCGGTGACAAATCATTTACGGTGCGGAACGAGGCGGAACCGATCCCGAAGCGCTGGCACTGGCCGCGCTCGGCTGGATCCTGTCCGACGAGGACCGGGCGGCGCGTCTGCTCGCGCTCACCGGCCTGACGCCCGACGCCTTGCGCGCGGGGCTGACCGATACCTCCGTGCTGGGCGCGGTGATGGATTTCCTCGCCGCGCACGAGCCGGACCTCGCCGCCGCGGCGGAAACTATCGGGGTCGAGCCGGTTACGCTGGCTGCGGCGGGCCGGGAGCTGTCGCGATGAGCCGCCCGTTGCTCGTCTCCGACTGCGACGAGGTGCTGCTGCACATGATCGTCCATTTCCGCGAATGGCTGGGCGAGGCGCACGACATCGAATTCCGCCTGGAAGGGCACGATTTCGCCACTGCCATGCGCCATCGCGCGGATGGCCGGCCGGTCGCGCTGGAGGACATCTGGCCCCTGCTCAACGGCTTCTTCGACAAGGAAATGCACCGCCAGACGCCGATCGAGGGCGCGGTCCAGGCACTCAACGCGCTGGCCGAGGATGCCGACGTGGTGATTCTCACCAACCTGTCCGATCACCGGCAGGACGACCGCGTGCGCCAGCTGGCCGGGCACGGCATCCATGCGCGGGTCTTCACCAACCAGGGTCCCAAGGGCCCGGCCCTGCGCGCCATCGTCGAGGAATACAATCCCAGCCGGACGGTCTTCATCGACGATCTGGCGCAGCACCACGAATCGGTTGCCGGGGAAGTTCCCGGCGTCGTCCGGCTGCACATGGTCGGCGAACCCACTGTCGCGCCGCATATCCCCTGCGCCCACGAACGGGGCCATGCCCACGCGCGGATCGACCGGTGGGAAGAGGCCTTGCCATGGCTGCGCGAAAAATTGCATGGGACCGGGTCATGAGCATCGAAAGCAAACTCGCCGAACTCGGCATCGTCCTGCCCGAACCCGCCGCCCCGGTCGCGGCCTATGTCCCCGTCGTGGTTCACGGCGGGCTGGCGCACGTTTCCGGGCAATTGCCGTTCATCGACGGCCAGCTCGTCACCGGCCGCCTGGGCGAGGACGTCTCGCTGGAACAGGGCACGGCCGCCGCGCGCGCCTGCGGGCTGATGATCCTGGCGCAAGTCAAGGCCGTGCTCGGCTCGCTCGACCGGGTGGAACGGGTGGTGAAGCTCGGCGCCTTCGTCAATTCGACCGGCGCTTTCACCGACCAGCCCAAGGTCGCCAACGGGGCCTCGGAACTGATGGCCGAAGTGTTCGGCGACATCGGGCGCCATGCGCGCAGCGCGGTCGGCGTGCCGGTGCTGCCGCTGGGTGCGGCGGTCGAGGTGGACGCGGTTCTTGCTGTTCGCGGCGATTGATCGCTGGCAGGCGCCGGCGCCGCCGCGCGCCAAGGTCGCCTGGATGGCCGGGCGCACTTATGCCCATCGCGGGCTGCACGGGCACGGAGTGCCGGAAAATTCCCGGGCCGCCTTTGCTGCGGCCATGGCGCAAGGGCTGGGCATCGAATGCGACGTCCAGCGCAGCGGCGACGGGCAGGCGGTGGTGTTCCACGATTGGGATCTGGAGCGGCTGACCGGCCAGAGCGGCCCCGTGGGGGAACGTTCCGCCGCGCAGCTCGGGCAAGTGGTCCTTTCCGGCAGCGAGGAAACGATCCCTACCCTGGCGCAGACCCTGGCCCTCGTGCGCGGACAGGTCCCGGTCCTGATCGAAGTGAAATCCCGCCGCGACCGGAAAGTCAACGCCTTGTGCCTGGCGGTGCGCCGGGTGCTCGAAGGCTATCGCGGCCACCATGCGGTGATGAGCTTCGACCCGCGGGTGTCGCGCTGGTTCGCGGTCCATTCGCCGCATACCGTGCGCGGTCTCGTGGTGACGGAAGAAAACGCGCGGACTCTCTCCGGGCGCCTGCGCCGCCGTCTCGCCCTGTGGCACGCCAGGCCCGATTTCCTCGCCTGCGACATCCGCGACTTGCCCGGCGCCTTGCCTGCCGCTCAGCGCCAGCGCGGCTTGCCTGTCCTCACCTGGACGGTGCGCAATGCCGAACTGCGCGAACGGGCCGCGCTTCACGCCGATGCGCCGATCGCGGAAGGAGCGGGGCTGGAGTGAGCGGCCGGCGATGAGCGAACGAGAGCCCCTGACCGCGAGAGTATTCGGCTCGGTCGGGTCGCTCGACGCCGGGCAATGGGATGCGCTGGCCGGCTCCGCCAACCCCTTCGTCAGCCATGCCTTCCTGTCGGCGCTGGAGGAATCGGGCAGTGTCGGCAAGGGCAGCGGCTGGATCCCCGCCCCGATCGCGATCGAAGGGGACGACGGCCGCCTGATCGCCGCGCTGCCGGCCTATCTCAAGGGCCATAGCCAGGGCGAATACGTCTTCGACCATGCCTGGGCCGATGCCTGGCACCGGACCGGGCGCGATTACTATCCCAAGCTGCAGATCGCGGTGCCGTTCACTCCGGCAACCGGCCCGCGCCTGCTGCTGTCGGACGAAAGCCTGGCCGTGCCGTTGCTGCGGGCGGCGGAAAACCTCTGCGCCACGCAAGGGTTCTCCTCGGCCCATGCGACATTCATCGAGCCGGGGCAGGTGCCGCTGTTCGAGCAGGCCGGCTGGCTGATGCGCAGCGACATCCAGTTCCATTGGGAAAACCGGGGCTACGGCTCGTTCGAGGACTTCCTGTCCGAACTGGCCTCGCGCAAGCGCAAGGGGCTGCGCAAGGAACGGGCGGCGGCACAGGAAGGGGTGGAGATCCGCAGCCTGACCGGGGCGGATATCCGCCCGGAACACTGGGATGCGTTCTGGACGTTCTACCAGGATACCGGCGCGCGCAAATGGGGCCATCCCTACCTGACGCGGCAGGCGTTCACGCTGTTCGGGGAACGGATGGCGGACCGCATCCTGCTGGTCCTGGCCTTCGACCGGGACCAGCCGATTGCCGGGGCGCTGAATTTCATCGGGGAGGAGGCGCTCTACGGCCGCTACTGGGGCTGCTCGCGCGACAAGCCCTTCCTCCATTTCGAGCTGTGTTATTATCAGGCGATCGACGCCGCGATCCGGCTGGGCCTGAAACGGGTGGAAGCGGGCGCGCAGGGCGGGCACAAGCTGGCCCGGGGCTACGAACCGGTCAAGACGTGGTCGGCGCACTGGATTGCCGATCCGGCCTTCCGCGAAGCGGTTGCCGGCTTCCTCGAACGGGAACGCGAAGGCGTCGCGCTCGACCAGCTCCATCTCGGCCAGCAGACCCCGTTCAAGCGGGGGTAAGCGCTGTCCGGCGGAGCGGGTGGCTCAGGCGGCCTTGCGGCTGGTCGAAGCGAGCCATTCGCGTGCGCGGCGCTGGGCTTCGGCCACTTCGCGCGCAGTCATCTCGTCGGAAATCTCGGCCCGGCACCATGCGGCTTCCTCGTGCCCTTTCGAAGCGGCGAGGTTGAACCACTTGTGCGCTTCGGTCAGGTCGATCGGCGTGCCGTGGCTGCCGGTGGAAAAGGCCACGCCCAGGTCGAAATAGGCGCTCACGTCGCCCCGCGCGGCAGCGGCGAGGCATGTCGCCAGCAGCAGATCGGGCCGCATGTCGCAGGCCGGAGCGGCTGCGGATTTCTGGTTGCTGAATCCCATCTTCATGGTCAGGTCCCCCTGTTTCGGCGGCGTCCAGTCCGCCTGATCCGGGACTTTCGCAATTTATGGTCAATAAATGGTTAACCGCCGGGAATCGCATTGGCGCGGGACTTGGCGTACCCGCCGGGGCGGCGTTCAATTGCGCATAATGAGCTTGGGATAAGACTGCGGTGCGAATGGCGCTTGTGCCCGAAAACGCGCATCCCTATAGGCCCCCTCGACCGGACCGATCGCACTATCGGGAAAACCCGAGGTGGCGCAGGAAGTTCGCGCCGGGTCGAGGGGATGATATGATGCGGAGGTCCGTATGACGGCGGTTGTGAGTGACGATATCGACATCCTTGCCAAGGCGCGCCGCGCCATAGGCGAAGACTACACGCCGGACGAAAACGAAGAGTACATGAACGACGCGCAGCAGGACTATTTCCGCCGGCTGCTGGCCGAATGGAAAAGGCTGATTCTCTCGGCGTCCGCAGGCACGCTCCAGTCGTTGCAGGATGGGCCGATTCGCGAACCCGATCTCAACGACCGCGCGTCGAGCGAAACCGACTGGGGAATCGAACTGCGGACGCGCGACCGGCAGCGCAAGCTGATCGCCAAGATCGATTCCGCGCTGCGCCGGATCGACGAAGGCGAATACGGCTATTGCGAGGTAACCGGCGATCCCATCGGAATCCGGCGTCTGATCGCACGGCCCATCGCCACGATGACCGTCGAAGCGCAGGAAGCGCACGAACGGCGCGAAAAGGTGTCGCGCGACGATTGACAGGGTACCCTCTTGGGGGTTCCTCGAGACGATTGGTTGAAGGTTTGTTTACCTTCGCCGGAATATATTCGGGCATCTCGCGTATTGGGGGCGTGGAGGTAACAGTCACATTTGAAAACGTGGACCGATGAGCAACGTCGATACCCGCCAGATTCCCCGCGACAGCCTCTTCCTTCTGGCCAATGTCCGGCTTGAGGACGAAGAACAGTCGCACCGGATCAAGGTTCGTAACCTGTCCGCCCGCGGCATGATGGCCGAAGGCGAGGTGCGTGCCCGCCGCGGGCTGCTCGTTTCCGTGGAACTGCGCAATGTCGGCTGGGTCCAGGGGACCGTCGCCTGGGTGCAGGACAACCGTTTCGGTATCGCCTTTGCCGACGAAATCGATGCGAAGCTGGTCCGTTTGCCGGTCGTGTCCGATTCCCCGACGAATTCGCCCCGTTATACGCGGCCGCCGCTGCCGGTGTTCGATCCGGTTTCGCCGGACAAGCTCCGCAAGGTCTGACAGCGCTAAAATTTGGCGGGGCCGCCCGATAGCCGCTGACCCGGCCGTGGCTTGCTGCTAGGCAGCCGTCATGCTTCGCCGTTCCTTCCCGCCGCTTGCCGCCCTTGCGTTGTCGCTGGCCGTGTCCGCATGCGGCTGGACGAACGACGAAGGGACGATCCCGGTCGCCCTTGTCGGCACGTCGGGGGAGATGTTCCAGAAGGGAATCCGTCTCGCCCCGGCCGGCCAGCAATTGCGCGGGGCGACAGTGGACGGGCTGGTCGGTTTCGATGCCGTGGGCCAGGTCGAGCCCGCCCTGGCCGATCGCTGGATCGTGACCGACGACGGGAAGAGCTACATCTTCCGCATTCGCGAGGGGACCTGGCCGGATGGCAGCGACCTGACCGGCGAGAGCGTGCGCGATGCCTTGCGCCGCGCCCTGCGCAGCTTGCGGGGCACGTCGCTGGGGCTGGATCTGGCCCCGGTCGCCGAAGTGCGGGCGATGGCCGGGCGCGTGGTCGAAATCCGCCTGTCCAGCCCGATGCCCGACCTGCTGCAAGTGCTGGCCCAGCCGGAACTGGCCTTGTTCCACAAGGGCCGGGGCAGCGGGCTGCTGAAACTCGAACGGCAGGGCGATCTCGCCCGGCTCGTCCCGGTGCCGCCCGAAAAGCGCGGCCAGCCGGCGATCGAAGGATGGGCGAGCGGTGTGCGCCAGCTGGAAGTCCGCGCCTTGCCCGCGCCCCAGGCGATCGCGCTGTTCGACGAAGGCGGGGCCGATGTCGTCCTCGGCGGCCGGGTCGAGTACTTGCCCATGGCCGATACCGGCCCGCTCTCGCGCGGGACGGTCAGGATGGACCGGGTCTATGGCCTGTTCGGCCTGCAAGTGCGTGCGGCGCAGGGCTTCCTTGCCGAACCTTCGCGGCGCGAGGCCGTGGCGATGGCGATCGACCGGGATCAGCTGGTCAAGCCGTTCAATGTCAGCGGCTGGCAGGCGACCACGCGGGTCGTCGCCCCCGACATGCCGGGCGATCTCGGTACCAATGGGGAACGCTGGCAAAGGCTGTCGGTGGAACGGCGCCAGGCCGAAGCGGCCCGGCGCGTCGGGGCCTGGCGCGCGGCCAATGGCGGCGCGCCCGTGGCCCTGACGATCGCCTTGCCCGAGGGGCCGGGCGCCGACCTGATTTTCGCCACTCTGGAAGACGATCTCGCGGCGGCCGGGATCACTGCGAAACGGACCCAGCTGGGCGACCGCAAGGCCGACCTGGAAATGGTCGACCGGGAAGCGCGCTATGCCGGGGCCAGCTGGTTTCTCAACCAGTTCAACTGTTCGCTCAAGCTCGGGCTGTGTTCGGCCGCGGCCGATGCCCGGGTGAAGGAATCGCTCACGGCGCCGGATACCGCGAGCCAGGCGGCGCTGCTTGCCGAAGCCGAAGCGGAACTGACGGCCGCCAATGTCTATATTCCCTTCGGCGCGCCCTTGCGCTGGTCGCTGGTGCGCGGGGCGGTGAAGGGGTTCGCACCCAACATCTGGGGGGTTCACCCCTTGCCGGCGCTGGCTCTCGCTCCCAGATAGGGGGCTCCCGGACAGGAGACCGAAATGCCGCAACGCTTTGCTTCCGGGCCTTCCCGGCCTTCGCGCATGGGGATGCAGATCCCGGTGGGCAACGATCCGCATGCCATCCGGCAGCGGATCGAGGCGATGGAGCAATTGCTGGAACGCAGTTTCGTCCTGCCGGGCATCAATCGCGCCGTCGGGCTCGACGCGATCATCGGCCTCGTGCCGGTGATCGGCGACATCCTGGGGGCGGCGATGGGCGCCTATATCGTGTGGGAAGCGCGCAATCTCGGCCTGCCGAAGTGGAAGCTGTGGCGCATGGCGGGAAATATCGCCGTCGATACGGCGCTGGGCGCGGTGCCGGTGGCGGGCGACCTGTTCGACTTCCTGTTCCGCTCCAACTCGCGCAACCTGAAGATCGTGAAGCGGCACCTCGACAAGCACCATCCCGCCAGCCGGGTGATCGACGGATAGGACCTGTCGCTTGCGCGCGCCGGCGTCTTGCGTCCGGCACTCTTGCGGGAATGCCGGCCGGGGGCGGTCAGGCTTCCAGTTCGACGTCCCAGTAAAGCCAGTCGCGCCAGGTTTCGTGCAGATAATTGGGCGGAAA
>JAQVEQ010000020.1 GCA_028697875.1 Novosphingobium sp.
TTCGCCGATAACGATCGGCCCGAGAATCTGGGCGCCCGAGCCGATGATCACATCGTCGCACAAGGTCGGGTGGCGCTTGCCCGCGATGCCGTTGGCCGGATTGGTCCCGCCCAGCGTCACGCACGGGTAGATGGTGACATTGTCGCCGATTTCGGCCGTTTCGCCGATGGTGACGAAGCCATGGTCGATGAACAGATGGCGTCCGATGGTCGCGCCCGGATGGATGTCGATCGCCGTCAGCGACCGCGCCAGGTGATTGACCACGCGGGCGAGGAAATACAGCCTGCCGCCATAGAGCCAGTGCGACACGCGATGCAGCCCGAGCGCAAGCACCCCCGGATAGAGGAGGATTTCCCACCGCGAACGGGGCGCTGGATCGCGCGCGCGGATCGAGTCCAGGTATTCGACAAAGCTCTTGAACATCAGACCAATGATTTTCGCACCAAAATATTACCAAAGCAAGCTAGACGGTTAGGCCCGCGCCCCGGATCCCGCCCTAGAGCAGGCGCCGCTGCGCCGCCCCCTGCACCGCCTCCAGCGCGTCGCGCCAGATGGCTTGTGTCGCCGGTTGCTTGCGCTCCAGGCTGATCCGGTCGATCGCGGCGACCAGGCGCTCGATTCCGGCGAAGCTGCGCTCCACCCGGGGCGTGAGATAAGTGAGCGCGCCGTCGCCCAGCGCAAGGCCGCATTGTTCGGCATGGGCCGCGATCAGCGCGGCCACCATCTCGTCGTCCGGCGCACCGATGGCGAGATGCAGCGCCGCCCCGATCCGCGAGCGCAAGTCCGGCAAGGCGATTTCCCAGCCTTCCCCGCCCGCGACCAGCAGCAGCGGCGTGCCGTCTTCCTGCGCGCGGTTCCAGCGGTGGAACAATTCGGTCTCTTCCATCCGGTCGGCATCGTCGATCGCGTCGCCCTTGCCCTGGCCGGCGAACCAGCGTGCCAGCAGCGATTTGCCCGAGCGCGGCGGACCGGTGAGCACGGCCGTGCGAAACGGCCAGCCTTCCGGCGCGGCAAGCGCTTCGGCCACCGCCGCATTGGCCGAACCGACGACGATCCGCGCCGCGCCTTCTCCCGGCCCGGCCCGCAAAGGCAGAGCGATCTGTTTCATGGCTAGCGCCTTATGCTCAGCGCGTTCTGGCCTTCGACCACCTGCCAGCCGCGCGCGCGCAAGGCCGAAGCCAGTTCGGCAAGGCTGCCTGCATAACCGACCCGCATGACCGAGATGCCGCCGATCGCGATGCTGCTGGTCGAAGCACTCTGCACGCCGGACGTCCCGCGCACGGACCCCAGCGCCGCATCGACCGAGGACGCATCGGGCGAGGAGAACTGCACCGTATAGGCGGACACGGCCTTGGGCGCGGCGGGACTGCCCGCAGCCGCCGTGGTGGCACCGGTGACAGCGGCGGCTTCCGCGGCGGCGACATCCGCCGCCTGCGCCCTGCGGCCCGCATCGAGCAACGCCGCCAGCACGGGATCGACCTCGATCCGCTGCGCCTTCAGGGTCGGGTCGGGACGCAGCACGCCATCCTGCAAGGCCGTGGTATAGATCGCATCGAACCGCCCCAGCGCCTTCTGGAACATGTCCGGGATGCCGGCGTCGCCATCGGCCTTGAGCGTGAAACTGCCGAGGTAGCGGTTGTCCGGGCCGTAACGCGCGGTGAAACGCCCGGTGACCGGGCCGCCGGGCCATTGCCGCTCGACCCGGGCGATGGCGATCAGGACGTCGGCGGCGGAAAACTGGTCGAGGATATTGCTCCACCACAAGCGGCTGCGGCGGCTGGTCTGGCCATAGGTCAGCAGCAGCGAATCGCCGCCCGCGCCCGAAGGGCGGACATAATCGATCGCGCTGGCCCCGGTCTGGAATTCGGCCCAGGCCCGCTGCCACGGGTTGCGCACTTCGTAAACGGTCTGCGTCCCGCCGGTGTAGAGCACGGGAATCAGCAACATCGGCGCCGAATGGGCCTGCGGCCCGCCCGCGCCGAGATATTGCCCGGCACGCGTCCGGTCGAAGACCACGCCCAGAGTCGCGATATAGCGCCGCGGGCCGATCTGTTCCTTCTCGACCACGACGGAGGAAACCATCGATTCGATCTGGGAATCGCTCATCGCCGGGCCGTTGAGTTTCTTCCAGCCCTGCACCATGGCCTGTTTCCAGCCCTCCTGGCGCGCTTCCTCGGCTGTCTTGGCGCTGACGTCGATCTTGATTCCACCGACGGCAATGTCGCTCGAGCTGACGACCGGGGCGATTCCGCGGTCCCCTTCCACTTGCGCAAACAACGCCTCGCGCGCGAGGAAACCGAGCAGAATCGCCAGCACGGCCAGCACGATCCAGAGGACCGGACGGCGGCTGTTGGCGGAGGGAAAGGCGGAAAGCGTGTGGGCCATGGGGAAAACTGGAGGCCTTTTGCCCAAACAAGCTTGGATTTCCAAGCCGGAAAGCGTTAGGCGCGCCACATGAGCGACGAGATTTCCTATAGCTACGCCAAAGCGGGCGTATCGATTGCCGCAGGCAACGCGCTGGTCAAGGCCATCGGCCCGCTGGTGAAAGCCACCGCGCGCCCGGGTGCGGACGCCGAACTCGGCGGCTTCGGCGGCTTCTTCGATCCGAAGGCGGCCGGCTACAAAGATCCGCTGCTGGTCGCCGCCAACGACGGCGTCGGCACCAAGGTCAAGCTGGCGATCGACCACGACCGGCACGACGCGATCGGCATCGACCTGGTCGCCATGTGCGTCAACGACCTGATCGTGCAAGGGGCGGAGCCGCTGTTCTTCCTCGACTACTTCGCCACCGGCAAGCTGGACAACGGCGTGGCCGAACGGGTCGTGGCCGGGATCGCGGAAGGCTGCAAGATCTCCGGCTGCGCGCTGATCGGCGGCGAGACGGCGGAAATGCCGGGCATGTATGCCGCGGGCGATTACGACCTCGCCGGCTTCTGCGTCGGCGCGGTGGAACGCGGCGAACAGCTGACCGGCGACAAGGTTGCGCCCGGCCACGTCCTGCTGGGCCTGGCCAGTTCCGGGGTCCATTCCAACGGCTATTCGCTGGTTCGCCGTCTGGCGGCGGACAAGGGCTGGAAGCTCGACCGCCCGGCCCTGTTCGACCAGGACCGGTTGCTGATCGACGCCCTGATCGAGCCGACGCGGATCTACGTGAAGAGCCTGCTGCCGGTGATCCGCAGCGGGAAAGTGGACGCGCTGGCCCACATCACCGGGGGCGGCCTGCTCGAAAATATCCCGCGCGTGCTGCCCGAAGGCGCCCACGCGGTAGTCGACGCCGACAGCTGGGAACAGCCGCGGCTGATGGCTTTCCTCCAGGCGCAAGGCAATATCGAGCCGGAGGAAATGGCCCGCACTTTCAACTGCGGGATCGGCATGGTCCTGGCGGTCCGCCCCGAACTGGCCTCGGACATTACTGTGGAATTGGTGAGTTTGGGTGAAACCGTGTACCAGATCGGCGAAATTACCGCCGGATCGCGCGGCTGCACCGTGCGCGGTCCGGCCGGGACCTGGAGCGCACGAGCCGACTGGGAAGCGCGCCACGATGCCTGATTCCGCGCCCGGCGCAATGCAGGACGAAGCCGCAAGCCAGGGGAAGGCCAAGGTTGCCGTGCTGATTTCGGGCAGCGGCACCAACATGGCCGCCCTGCTCTATGCCAGCCGCCAGCCCGGAAGCCCTTACGAGATCGTGCTGGTTGCCAGCAACGATCCGGCCGCCGGCGGCCTCAAACTGGCCGCAGCGGAAGGCGTGGAAACATTCGCCCTGTCGCACAAGGGCATGGAACGCGCCGCGCACGATGCGGCGATGGATGCGGCTATACGGGCCAGCGGGGCACAATACGTCGCCCTTGCCGGCTATATGCGCATCCTCACGCCCGAATTCGTCGCCGGATGGGCCGGGCGGATGGTCAATATCCACCCCTCCCTGCTGCCCAAGTACCGCGGCCTGCATACGCACCAGCGCGCGCTGGAGGCAGGCGACAGCCATGGCGGATGCACCGTCCATCTCGTGACCGCCGATCTCGACGACGGTCCGATCCTGGGGCAATCGAAAGTCGCGATCGTGTCCGGCGACACGCCCGACACCCTCGCCGCACGTGTATTGATCGCCGAACACCAGCTCTATTCGCGCTGTCTGGCCAAGCTCGTCGCCAGGACGCCCGGGCAGGCCTGACAGGTCAACCGTTCAAGCAAGCAGTCTCTTTCGCCGCCGCGATGAGCGAGGCGAGCTCGTCGGTCAGCGCAAGACGCTTCTTCTTCAACGTCTCGGCATAGTCATCGGAAGGCGTCTCGATCTCGGATTCGATCCGGTGAATTTCGTCGTTCACGTCGTGATACTCGTCGGCCAGCATCGCAAAATGCGGATTCCCGACCTTGAGATTATGAATGACCTCCCGGTCTTCCGGGAACACATCGGCCAATCCATGCGGTGTATGCGGCATCAAGAACCTTTCTTTGTCTGTGCGCTGCCTGTGTCGCACGGATCGCCCAGGCCGATATTGCGCTCGGTCAAGCTTCGGCCGAATTTCGGGAAATCCCCGCCGCTTCCGGCGTAACCGGCCGCGAACACGCGATCAAAGCTGAATTTCGGATTCCTGCACCACCGGCCGGCTTTCACGCGTGCCGCGATAGCGGGCATCGGGCGCGGTCGGATCGTTCGGCGAGATCAGGACATATTCCTCATGCACTTCGACCAGCGTCCCGACAAAGGGGAAGCCGTCGAAACTCCCGGTCACGCGGTAGCTGACGACGTCGCCAGTCTTGAACGTCGTCTCGTCGAAGTTGAATTCGAAGGGGCAGGCTTCGCCTTCTTCGCCCATGCCTTTCATCGCATATCTCCTTTGCCCGCCTAGATAGGATGTCCCCGGGGACACGGCAATGCCATCGCCCCCCCGCTAGACTGCCAGGCGGCGCTCCTTGAGGAGGTCGGCCAAGGTATAGCGCTCCAGCACCTGGCGAAAGGCAAGCGTGGCTTCGTCGAGAATTCCCGGCAGCTTGCAACGGCGTGCAAGCCG
This sequence comes from Novosphingobium sp., assembly GCA_028697875.1. Classification (GTDB taxonomy): domain Bacteria; phylum Pseudomonadota; class Alphaproteobacteria; order Sphingomonadales; family Sphingomonadaceae; genus Caenibius. Next base: position 5,013 of record JAQVEQ010000020.1, read on the forward strand.
GCAGCCGGTGCAGTCGATCAGGTCGCAGCCGGGCTCGGTCACGGCAATCACCTTGGCAAGGTTGATCTGCCCGGGATCGCGCGCCAGGCGAATGCCCCCGCCCCGTCCCCGCACGGCCTCGATGAAACCTTCGTGGGCAAGCTGGTTGGCGATCTTCATCAGGTGGGTGCGCGAGATCGCCTGCGCTTCGGCCACTTCGGCGATCGCCACGTACTGCTCTTCGGTACTGCACAGGTAAATCAGCAGGCGCAGGGCGTAGTCGGTATGACGGGTAAGCTGCATGGGCGCCTGGCGATCCTTTCTGACACATTGTGCAAAGCGTGGCATCCACCGTGCCCCAATCTATTGATGCATGTCAAAGTCATCTTTAACCGCCGTGCCAAAAGTGGATTTCTAAATTCATCTTTAGGAGGATGCCTCAATGTATTGCGTGCAATGCGAACAGTCGAACAAGGGCGGGTGCGCCGTCAAAGTCGGATCCTGCGGCAAGACCGCCGAAGTCGCCGATCTTCAGGACGTGCTGCTGCGCGTGATGCAGGGCGTTTCCGCCTATGCCCACCGCGCCGCGGAAAAGGGCGCGCGGGATGCCGAAGTCGATGCCTTCACGCCCCATGCCTGGTTCACCACGCTGACCAACGTCAATTTCGACGCCAAGCGCATTACCACGCTGATTGTCCGCGCGCTCGAGATGCGGGCCAGAGCGCGCGCATTGGCAGAGAGCGCCGGGGCTGACTTGTCCAACCTGCCCGAACCCGCCACCTGGAACCCCGGCACGAGCGCGTCCGAACTGGCCGCCGCCGCACCGATGGCCTCGATCCTGCGCTTCACCGACCGCGACGGGCCGAGTGTCGTCGGCCTGCGCGACCTTATCCTCTATGGCCTGAAAGGCACTGCGGCCTATTCCGAACACGCCCGCGTGCTCGGCACCGAAGCGGCCGAAGTGAGCGCGGAATTCCATCGCATCGCCGCCTTCCTCGCGACCGACCCGACCGGCATCGACGCCCTGTTGACCGAAGCGCTGGCGATCGGCGCACTCAATCTCAAGGTCATGGAAATGCTGGATGCGGCCAATACCGGGCGCTTCGGCCACCCCGAGATCACGCAAGTGCGCATGACCCCCAAGGCCGGCAAGGGGATCCTCGTTTCCGGCCATGACATGGGTGACCTCGAGGCGATCCTCCGGCAGACCGAAGGCAAGGGGATCAACGTCTATACCCATGGCGAACTGATGCCCGCCAACGCCTATCCCGGCCTCAAGAAGCATCCCCACCTGGTGGGCAACTACGGCGGTGCCTGGCAGGACCAGCAGAAGGAATTCGACGCCTTCCCCGGTGCCATCGTGATGACGTCGAACTGCCTGATCAACCCGGAGATCAAGGGTTACAAGGACCGCATCTTCACTTCCGGCCCGGTTGGCTGGAACGGGCTGCCGCACATCGAGAACCACGATTTCGGCCCAGTGATCGCATGCGCCCTGGCCCAACCCGGCTTTGCCGAGGACGCACCGGAGGAATTCGTTCCCGCAGGTTTCGCCCGCAACACGGTGATGGGCGTGGCCGACACTCTGCTGGGCATGATCGGCAAGGGCGAGATCAAGAACATGTTCCTGATCGGCGGCTGCGACGGTGCCCGCCCGGGCCGCAACTATTTCCACGATCTCGCCATGGCGACGCCCGAGGACAGCCTGGTGCTGACTCTGGGCTGCGGCAAGTTCCGCTTCAACCGCGAGGACCTGGGCGACATTAACGGCATCCCGCGTCTGATCGACGTCGGCCAGTGCAACGATGCCTACTCGGCGATCCAGATCGCCACGGCCGTGGCCGGGGCACTGGGCGTGGGCGTCAACGACTTGCCGCTGCACTACGCGATCAGCTGGTTCGAACAGAAGGCCACCGCCGTCCTGCTGACCATGCTCCACCTCGGGATCCGCAAGATCCACCTCGGACCGACGCTGCCGCAGTTCCTCACGCCCGAAGTGCTCGGCGTGCTGGTCGAAAAGTTCGACCTGCGCCCGACCGGCGATGTGCAGGAAGACCTCTCGCGGATGCTCGCAGCCGCCTGATCCTGCGCCGCAGGCACGAAAAAGCCGCCTTTCCCGACATGGGAGAGGCGGCTTTTTCAGTCCGGGCAGATGGGACGACGCGCCCCGCCCGCCTGGCGCCGATTCGTCAGCCGACGATTTCTTCCGGCTTGAAGAAGAACGCGATCTCGATCGCCGCGTTCTCGTCGCTGTCGGAACCGTGGACCGAATTGGCTTCGATCGATTCCGCGAAGGTCTTGCGGATGGTGCCTTCGGCGGCGTCGGCCGGGTTGGTCGCGCCCATCACGTCACGGTTGCGCTTCACGGCATCTTCGCCTTCCAGCACCTGAACCACGACCGGGCCGCTGGTCATGAAGCTGACCAGATCGCCGAAGAAGGGGCGTTCCTTGTGAACCGCGTAGAAGCCTTCGGCCTGTTCCGTGGTCATCTGGATGCGCTTGGACGCGACGACGCGCAGGCCCGCTTCTTCCAGCATCTTGGTGACCGCGCCGGTCAGGTTGCGGCGCGTGGCGTCGGGCTTGATGATCGAAAAGGTGCGGGTGACCGCCATTGTACGTTCCTTGCGAAATTTATGGTGTTATCGATTTCGCGCGCGCCCCTAGCCGGGAATATGCCACATCGCAAGGCATGGCGTCGCTTGCCGGGCCGCTAGGGCCCCTCGCGCCATTTGCCGCCTTCCTGCTTCCAGAAACGGCGTTCGACGTCCTCGCGCTTGCCCAGCATGCGCCAGCAGGCCCGCGCGCCTTCCAGTTCCGCCTCGCCGAACAGCAGGAACACCCGCGCGAAAGTTCCTGCCTCGTCCCGCCAGATCCCATCGGCCAAGGCAAGGAAGCGCGCGCCATTGGCCGCCTCCGGTCGGGCGGACAGCAGGATCGGCTGGCGCGCCTCGTGGGGCTGACCCGCACGGCCATGGGCAAGGAAGGCTTCGGGCAGCCGTTCCCACAGGGCCCGGTCGATCCGTTCCAGCGCCGCCTCGTCGCCGGAGACGACCAGCAGCCGCTCCCCCGCCTGGCGCGTCGCTCGCGCGATCAGCGGGATCGCGGCCTCCACCGGGTCGCGGCTGAGCTGGTAGAAGTCGACGCGCACGATCCGCTGCTTTCCGCCCCGGCCTGCCCGTCAGCCTTCGTAGTTGTCGCGCACCAGCCGGTCGAGCAGGCGGACGCCGAAGCCCGAAGCGCCCTTGCCCCAGGTCGCGCCCGGCTTGTCGGTCCAGACGGTGCCGGCAATGTCGAGGTGCGCCCAGGGCGTGCCGTTGTCGATGAACCGCTGGAGGAACTGCGCGGCAGTGATCGACCCGCCATAACGCGGGCCGACGTTCTTCATGTCCGCGATCGGGCTTTCGATCATCTTGTCGTAAGCCGGGCCGAGCGGGAAGCGCCAGACCTTGTCGCCACTGGCCTTTCCTGCCGCGTCGAGCTTGCCCGCAAGCTCGTCGTTGTTGGTGAACATGCCGGCATATTCGTGGCCGAGCGAAATGATGATCGCCCCGGTCAGCGTGGCAAGGTCGACGACCGTGCTGGGGCCGAATGTCTTCTGCGTCCAGGTGAGCGTGTCGCACAGCACCAGCCGTCCTTCGGCGTCGGTGTTGATCACTTCCACCGTCTTGCCCGCCATGGAAGTGACAACGTCGCCCGGGCGCTGCGCCTTGCCGTCGGGCATGTTCTCGACGAGGCCGCACACGCCGACCACGTTGGCCTTGGCCCGCCGCAGGACCAGCGCGAGCATGGTCCCGGCCACTGCACCGGCCCCGCCCATGTCCCACTTCATGTCTTCCATGCCGGCGGCAGGCTTGATCGAAATGCCGCCGGTGTCGAACGTCACGCCCTTGCCGACGAAGGCCACCGGCTTGTCGCCCGGCTTGCCGCCATTCCAGCGGATCGCGAGAATGCGCGGCGGACGGGCCGAACCCTGCGCCACGCCGAGCAGCGCGCCCATGCCCAGTTCGCGCATTTCCGCTTCGTCGAGCACGGTCAGTTCCGCGCCCGTCCCTTCGAACCGGTCGCGGCAAGCCGCAACGAAGCTTTCGGGGTAAATGACATTGGCCGGCTCGGTCACCAGCTTCTTGGTGAACTCGACCCCTTCGGCGATGCAGGATTCGATTTCCCATGCCGCCTCGGTCCCGGCCGGCGCGCCAACGACCATCGCCTCTTCAAGCGTCGCCTTCTGGTCTTCGCGCAGAGTGGTGCGATAGGCATCGTGACGCCAGCCGCGCAGGCGCAGGCCCATCAGCACGGCAATGGCCTGTTCCACCGTGGACACGCTCCCGGAAAGGTCGAGCACCATGCTCTTCTCGCCTGAAGTGCGGTACTTGGCGGCAAGGGCCGCGCCCGCCTTCTCCAGCGCGGCCAGCCGCCCCTCGTCCTTGGGATCGCCCGCCCCGGCGAGCGCCAGCCGCACGACCGCGTCGCCACGCTCGACATAAGTCTCGAAGACCTGGCCCGTCTTGCCTTCGAAGCGGGCGGCCGCCGCGCCCGCGCGGACAACCGGCTCCAGCCCTTCCGGCAGGGCGCCCTTGTCGACGACCCGCGCCTGCAAGCGGGGAGCGGAAGCGGGGAACTGATCGCGGAACAGGAATTTCATGGGCACTCCCGGCAATTGGCGTGGGCCGATCCGGACGAGGCAACCGCCCGCCCGGCAATACTGCCGTTGCAGTTAAGGGCGGGCGGTGCGATAGGCAAGCCATGCTCCCCTATGCCGCACCTTTGCTGCAAGCCCCATTCCGCCGCTTGCGCTACACGTGTTCGGCCCCGCTCCTCGGTATCCTGCTCGCCTCCGGCCTTCCGGGGCACGCCAGCGCACAGGATGCGGAACAGGCGCAGGACGGCCAGGACGAACGCGAAATCGCCTTCGAAGCCAACCAGATCGATTACGATTCGGACGCCGACACCCTCACTGCCAGCGGCGACGTGATTCTGAGAAGCGAAGGCCAGACGCTGGAAGCGCAAGACGTCGTCTGGAACCGCGAGACCGGCGTGATTACCGCCAGCGGCAACATCCGCCTGAGCGACACGGACGGCAACCAGCTCTATGCCGACAACCTGGAACTGACCGACGAACTCAAGGCCGGGGCGATGCGGAACCTGCTGCTGGCCTTTGCCGAAGGCGGCCGCCTGGCTGCAAACGAAGGCAAGCGCCGCGACGACGGCGAAGTCGTGCTTTCCAAGGCGGTCTACAGCGGCTGCCCGGTCACCACGGCCGACGGCTGCCCGCGCAAGCCCAGCTGGCGCGTGCTCGCCAACCGCGTGGTCTACGATCCCGAAACCAAGCGGGTACGCTTCTACGGCGCGCATCTCGAAGTCTTCGGAGTGCCGGCAGTGCCCTTGCCCGGGCTCGCGCTCAACGCCGACGGCAGCCCCCGCTCGGGCCTGATGATCCCCGGCATCTCGATCTCGCGCAACAACGGGCTCGAACTTTCCGCCACCTACTATGCGCGCCTGGCGGCCAATCGCGACATCGAACTCACCGCCTACGGCTTTTCCGAGGCCCCGCCCATGGGCAAGGTCCGCTATCGCGCGATGCAGGACAATGGCGCCTACCAGATCACCGGCTACCTCACGCGGAGCGAACGCATCCCGCTGTCCGAGACCGTTCCCGAGAAAGACTGGCGCGGTTATCTCGAAGGCAACGGCCGCTTCCAGTTCGGCCCCAACTGGAGCCTGACCTTTTCCGGCCGGATCGCCAGCGACCGCACGTTCCTGCGCCGTTACGACATCAGCCGCGACGACCGCCTGCGTTCGACGGTCGATCTCGAACGAAGCGGGGAGAACACCTACTTCTCCCTTTCCGGGTGGTACACGCAGACCCTGCGCACCTCCGGCGACCAAGGCCAGGTGCCGATCGCGCTGCCGATCCTCGAATACCGCCACCGCCTGGCCTCGCCGGTCCTGGGCGGGAAGGTCGAATTCCAGGTCAACAGCCTCGCGATCAGCCGGACCTCGGGACAGGATACACAGCGCGCCTTCGCCCTGGCCCGCTGGGATCTCACCCGGATCACCGGCATGGGCCAGGTCGTCAGCCTGACCGCCCTGGCGCGTGGCGACCTCTACCATTCGAGCGACAATGCGCTGACCGACACCGTGATCTACCGCGGCGATCCCGGCTGGCAGACCCGCGGGATCGCCCTGGGCGCAATCGACGTCAAATGGCCTTTCATGGGCACCGCCTTCGGCGGCACGCAAGTGCTCACGCCGCGCGTCCAGCTGGTCGCTTCGCCCACCATCAGCAACCTCAAGGTCCCGAACGAGGATGCGCGCGCGATCGACCTCGAGGACAGCAACCTCTTCGCGCTCAACCGCTTCCCCGGCTACGACCGGGTCGAGGACGGGGTGCGCTTCACGTACGGCTTCGACTGGCAGCTGGACCGGCCCGGCTGGCGCATCAAGACCACGATCGGGCAAAGCTACCGCCTGACCAGCGAAACGGACATCCTGCCCAACGGCACGGGGCTGAGCGGCCGCTTCTCCGACTTCGTCGGCCGCACCGAGATCCGCTTCCGCGAACTCATCACGCTGACTCACCGCTTCCGGCTGGACAAGGACAATTTCGCCGTGCGCCGGAACGAGATTGCCGCCGCCGCCGGCACGCGCAAGACCTATGCCGAAGTCAGTTATCTCAGTCTCAACCGCAATATCGATGAAGTGGAAGACTTGCAGGACCGCGAGGAACTGCGGCTCGCCGGGCGCATCGCGATTGCCGATTACTGGTCGATCTTCGGTTCCGGCGTCGTCAACCTGACCGACCGCAAGGAAGACCCGACGGCCCAGTCCGACGGCTTCGAACCCCTGCGCACGCGCGTCGGCATCGCCTATCAGGACGAATGTCTCGAATTCGGCCTGACCTGGCGCCACGACTATGTCGACACCGGCGACGCCAAGGCCGGCAACCGTTTCCAGGTCTATTTCGCCCTGCGCAACATAGGCTTCCAATAGATTGGCAATGGATTGGCCCCGGGCGATTTCGCGCAGGCGTTGGCACGGCAGTGCAAACAGGCTATCGGCGCAACTCAGCTTCGGTTAAGCCGTCCGGCGGCAAGACCCTTGAACGATTGGGGCCCGGCATTCGGGCCCTGAATGATTGGGATGGCGCGGAACTGGCGCCGGTAACAGGATTGCTCGAGTGGTAATGACAACCCAGCGTAAGTCTCCCTCCCGGCGCGTTGCTTTCGGCGCTGCGTTCGCCCTCCTCCTTTCCGGGGTTAGCCCGGCCTATGCGCAGGACAACGGCGAAGACGACGCAGGCGGGGTGAACATTCCCCAGGACATGCAGATCTTCGGCACGAACGATCCCAACGTGCGCCGCGCCGCCGTGCGCGTGAACGGCGAGATCATCACCGGAACCGATATCGACCGGCGCCTCGCCCTGGTCCTCGCCGCCAATACCCAGCCGATGAGCGCCGAGGAAAAGGAACGCCTGCGCCTGCAGGTGCTGCGCAACCTGATCGACGAAACGCTCGAAATCCAGGAAGCCAAGGCGCAGAAAATCGAAATCGACCCGGCCGAGATCGACCAGACCTATGCCCGCGTGGCAGCGCAGAATTTCGGCCAGAACACCCAGGCGATGGATGCTTATCTCGCGCGGATCGGTTCTTCGCCCGCATCGCTCAAGCGCCAGATCCAGGGCGAACTTGCCTGGCAGCGCCTGCTGCGCCGCAACGTCCAGCCTTACGTCAACGTGTCCGAGGAAGAAGTGAACGAGCTGCTTCAGCGGCTCCAGGCTTCGCGCGGGACGAGCGAATACCGGATCGGCGAGATCTACCTCGCCGCCACGCCCGACAACAAGGCAGCGGTGTTCCAGAACGCCAGGCAGATCGTCGAACAGCTTGGCCAGGGCGGCAGTTTCGTCGCCTATGCCCGCCAGTTCTCGCAAGCTTCGACCGCTGCGGTCGGCGGCGACCTGGGCTGGGTGCGGCTGGCCCAGCTCCCGCCCGAACTGGCCAGTGTCGCCCGCGACATGCAGCGCGGGCAGCTGGTCGGGCCGGTGGAAGTGCCGGGCGGTTTTTCCATCCTCTACCTGATCGACAAGCGCCAGGTCCTGATGGCCGACCCGCGTGAAGCGCTGCTCAGCCTGAAGCAGATCTCGATCGCCTTCCCCGAAGGGACGAGCACTGCGGACGCCCAGAAGAAGGCCGCCGCCTTCGCGGAGGGCGTGAAGCAGATGAAGGGTTGCGGCGATGTCGATGCCGCGGCCGACGCCATGGGCGCGAAAGTCGTCACCAACGACGACATCCGCGCGCGCGACCTGCCGCCCCAGTTGCAGCAGATCATGCTCCAGCTGCAGATCGGGCAGACCACGCCGCCGTTCGGCTCGGCCAAGAAAGGCGTCAGCGTCCTGATGCTGTGCGGCCGCGACGAGGCGCAGAACACCGACGGCCCCAGCTTCGACCAGCTGATGAGCCAGCTCGAGGACGACCGCGTCAACAAGCGCGCGCAGCGCTACTTGCGCGATCTGCGCCGCGATGCGGTGATCGACTATAACTGAACCGATGACTGGCCGCGCGCTCGCGGTTTCGCTGGGCGATCCGGCCGGTGTCGGGCCGGAGCTGATCTGCGAGGCATGGGCCCGGCGCAAGGCCGAAGCCCTGCCCCCCTTCTTCGCGGTCGGCGGGGCCGGGCTGCTCGCCCAGGCCGCCGAGGCACGCGGGCTTTCGGTGCCGATCCGCCCGGTTTCCGATCCCGCCGCAGCGGCGGAAGCATTCGCCGATGCGCTGCCCGTTCTGGCCGGGGAGGATGCACCCTATCGCCCCGGTGAGCCGAGCCGTGAAGGTGCCGCACTCGCCCTTGCCTCGCTCACTCGCGCGACGGCGCTGGCCGTCGGCGGCGCGGCGGCGGGGATCGTGACCGGCCCGATCGCCAAGGCGCGGCTGGCCGAAGTCGGCTTCCACCATCCCGGCCAGACCGAATTCGTCGCCGCCGCCTGCGGGGTGGCCGCGCAGGACGCGGTGATGCTGCTGGCCGGGCCGCAGCTCAGGACCGTGCCGCTCACCGTCCATTGCGCGCTGGCGGACGTGCCGGGACTGATCTCGGTCGACCTGATCCGCAGCCGCGCACGCATTACCGCCCAGGGGCTGCGGCGCGATTTCGGCATCGCCGACCCGCGCGTAGCCGTCTGCGCGCTCAACCCCCATGCCGGGGAAGAAGGCCGCTTCGGCGACGAGGAAGCCCTCGTCATCGCCCCCGCCATTGCCGCCCTGCGCGAAGAGGGAATCGACGCGACCGGACCGCATCCGGCGGATTCGCTGTTCGCGCCGCACGCGCGCGACACGTTCGACGTGGCGCTGTGCATGTATCACGACCAGGCGCTGATCCCGCTGAAAGCGCTCGATTTCGACAACGGGGTCAACATGACGCTCGGCCTGCCGGTCGTGCGCACCTCGCCCGACCATGGCACGGCCTTCGCCATCGCGGGCAAGCGGCAGGCCAATCCCGGCGCCATGATCGCCGCGATCCGCATGGCAGGTGAAGCTGCCGCGCGCCGGGCGGAGATTGCCTGAAAATGCTCAATCCCGCTCAGCCTGAGCCTCTCGAAGGCCACATTTCGATGCCAGCCGCTGCACGCGCCCTTCGACAAGCTCAGGGCGGGCGGTGACAGTGACCATGCCCAGCCTGCCCCCCATCCGCGAAGTGATTGCCCGCCACGGGTTGTCGGCCTCGAAGGCGCTCGGGCAGAACTTCCTGCTCGACGAACAGTTGCTCGACCGGATCGCCACGATCCCCGGCCCGCTGGAAGGCAAGGACGTGCTGGAAGTCGGCCCCGGTCCCGGCGGCCTGACCCGCGCACTGCTGCGCGCGGGGGCACGCGTCACCGCAATCGAGATGGACACCCGCTGCCTGCCCGCGCTGGCCGAACTGGGTGAGGCCTTCCCCGGCCAGTTGCGCGTGATCCACGGGGATGCGACCAAGGTCGACCACGGGATAACGGGGCCGTTCCACGTCGTCGCCAACCTGCCCTACAATGTCGGCACCATGCTGTTCACCGGCTGGCTGTCGGGAGAAGCGTGGCCGCCGCAGTGGGCCTCGCTGACGCTGATGTTCCAGCTGGAAGTCGCCCAGCGGATCGTCGCCCAGCCGGACACTTCGGCTTATGGCCGGCTGGCCGTCCTTGCCCAGTGGCGCTCCACCGCCAGGCTGGCGATGAAAGTCCACCGCAGCGCCTTTACCCCGCCGCCCAAGGTGATGAGCGCGATCGTCCACGTGACGCCCGCCGTCATGCCGCAGGGCGTTTCCGCGCGCATGCTCGAACGCGTGACCGAAGCCGCCTTCGGCCAGCGGCGCAAGATGCTGCGCCAGAGCCTGAAAGGGCTGCCCGGCGCGGTCGAGGCACTGGAAACGCTCAGCATCGACCCGCAACGCCGCGCCGAAACGCTGAGCGTTGCGGAATTCGTCGCGCTGGCGCGAGAACTGTCTGCCTGACCCTAATCGCCCGGTCGAGCGACGTTCATCACGGCCAGGGCCATCGCGGTCGATCCCGTGGCGATGGCCGGTTCCGGGTCGGGCGCGAATTCCGGCGAATGGTTGATCGGCAACTTGCCCGCCTTCGACGCGGCTTCGAACACCTGCGGATCGAGCCCGCCGATCAGGAAATAGACCGAAGGCGTCCCGGCAAGGACGAATTCGGAGAAATCCTCACTCCCCGACATGACGATGGGGAACGGTTGCGCGCCCGCGCCGAAGGCAGCCTTGAACACTTCCGCCGTGCGCGCGGTCAGCTTGGGATCGTTGACCACCATCTTGCCACCAGGCTTGATCGCCAGCGTCGGCTCCGGCGCACCAGCCATTGCGGCCACGGCCTTCGCAGTGCGCGTTACCCCGTCGAGAATCTTGTCGCGCACGCGGTCGTTCTGAGTTCGGATCGTGCCGCGCAGCGTCGCGCTGTCGGGGATGACGTTGCCCGCTTCTCCCGCCTGGATCGCACCGATCGTCACCACGCCGAACGCTTCGGGCTCCTTTTCCCTGCTGATTACGCTCTGCACGTCGACCGTAAAGCGCGCCGCCATCAGTACCGGATCGATAGTCGCCGCCGGGGCCGAACCGTGTCCGCCCCTGCCGTGGAAAGTCAGTTCGAGCGAATCGGACGCGGAACTCATCGTGCCGGGACGGTAAAGGACCGTTCCCACCGGCGCGGGCGAGACATGCAGGGCGAAGCCATAGTCCGCCCTGCCGAAGCGATCCACGAAACCATCGGCCAGCATGGCCCGCGCACCAGAGACGCCTTCCTCCGCAGGCTGCCCCACGAACACCAGCGTCCCGCTCCATTTGTCCTTCATGGCCGCCAGAATGCGCGCCGCGCCGACCCATGACGCCATGTGGATGTCGTGCCCGCAGCTATGCGCTACGGGCGTGATCTTGCCGTTGTAAACCGCTGTCGCCTTGCTGGCATAGGGCAGGCCGGTCAGCTCCTCCATCGGCAAGGCGTCCATGTCCGTGCGCACGAGAATGCTGGGCCCTTCCCCGTTGCTGAGCACCGCCACGATACCGGTGCCTCCCACACCTTCGGTGACGGAGAAGCCCGCCGCGCGCATCTGCTTCGCCAGTTTGGCCGCTGTCGCCTTCTCCTGGAAGGCAAGCTCGGGATGGGCATGCAGGTCCTTGTAGAGCGAGACCAGCCGGGCGCTGTCGCGAGCCACGATCTCCCGGATTTCGGGCAGGTCCGCCGCGGGCGAGGTTGCCTGCGGCTGCGCCTGAGCCGGCGATGGCATCTGTGATCCGGCCTGTGGCTGGGCTGCGAGAGCGCTGGCGGAAACGAGCAATCCCATGGCGGCAAGAGCGTGGCGAAAACGCAAGTTCCATCTCCCTGAACGATGAAATATAGTAATTCATAGTGCTATTATCAGCATGCTTGCGATTGCACCAGCATCGATTTGCGGCAAATAAGGCCTTATGGATCACGCGGTTAGAGCAGGAAAGGTTGGACGTCCGCGCGCAGGCGACAGTGCGGCGATCACCACGCGCATCCTCCACCGCGCCTGGATGCTCTATGTGAAGGGCGGTTACACGGCCGTCACGTTCGATGCGCTTTCAAGCCAGGAGCGCATGAGTAAGCACACCATCTATGCCCGATTCGAGGACAAAGCGGCACTGGTCCGGGCCATGGCCGAATGGCGTCTGGAAAGCTGGTTCGGCGAAAACCCCGTCGCGCTCAACCCGGCCTATGCGGACCCGCTCTGTTCGTTCATCGACCTGTCGATGCGGGTCACGCTCTCGCCCGACGCCAGGGCGATGAGCCGTATCCTGCGCGGAGAGGACGAGACCCTGGCCGACCTGCGCCCGCTCATCCTGGCTTTCTACACCCGCGCGCTCATGCGTCTGGCCGGGATCATCGCGCAGTTGCCGGATCGCGGATCCAGCCCCGTCAATCCGCAGGACGCGGCCAAGGCGCTGACGGACATGCTGATGGGCCACGCGAACATCCTCTACGGCGACCTGCCCCGGGGCGCCGAGTGCGAGGCCTATCTTGCCGACGCCACCCCGCGCATGATCCGGCTGGCGAACCGCCTGATCGGCCGCCCGCCCGCCACCGGACTCGCACCGAACCGCTAGAACGCGGCGAGAGAGCCTAGACGCCCTTCTTTCTGCGCCGCCAGGCATGAAGCAGCGGTTCGGTATAGCCGCCCGGCTGCTCGACACCCTTGAACACGAGATCGCAGGCCGCCTGGAAAGCCGGGCCCTGCTCATTGCCGACCAGCGGCTCATAGGCCGGATCGCCCGCGTTCTGCATGTCGACCTTGGCCGCCATGCGATGGAGCGAATCCATCACCTGCTCTTTCGTGCAGACACCATGGAGCAGCCAGTTCGCCATGTGCTGGCTGGAAATGCGCAAGGTCGCGCGGTCTTCCATCAGGCCAATGTCGTTGATGTCCGGCACCTTGGAACAGCCGACGCCCTGGTCGATCCAGCGCACGACATAGCCCAGCAGGCCCTGCGCGTTGTTGTCCAGTTCCTCGCGCACTTCGTCCTCGGGCCAGTTGGCCCCTTCGGCCAGCGGAATCGTCAGCAGCGCCTCGATCGGCGGGACGCCTTCGGCCGCCTTGTCCTTCTGCACGGCGAAGACATCGACCTTGTGGTAATGCAGCGCGTGGAGCGTGGCCGCCGTCGGCGACGGGACCCAGGCGGTGTTGGCGCCGGTCAGCGGATGGCCGATCTTCTGGTCCAGCATGTCGGCCATGCGGTCGGGCGCGGCCCACATGCCCTTGCCGATCTGCGCCTTGCCCGACAGCCCGTGCTTCAGCCCGATGGCGACATTGCGCTTCTCGTAAGCATCGATCCACAGGCTGTTCTTCATCGCGCCCTTGCGGATCATCGGCCCGGCCCGCATCGAGGTGTGGATTTCATCGCCCGTGCGGTCGAGGAAGCCGGTGTTGATGAAGACAATGCGGTCCTTCACCGCCTGGATGCAGGCGGCAAGGTTGACGCTGGTGCGCCGTTCCTCGTCCATCACGCCGACCTTGATCGTGTGGCGCGCAAGGCCGAGCATGTCCTCCACCGCGTCGAACAGGTCGTTGGTGAAGGCGCATTCTTCCGGCCCGTGCATCTTGGGCTTCACGATGTAGATGCTGCCCTTGCGGCTGTTGCGGTAACGGCCCAGCCCGTCGAGATCGTGCTTCGCGATCGTGCTGGTCATGACCGCATCCATGATCCCTTCGGGGATTTCGGAGCCATCGGCCAGCAGGATCGCCGGGCTGGTCATCAAGTGGCCGACATTGCGCACGAACAGCAGGCTGCGGCCCGGCAGCGAGAATTTCGAACCCGACGGAGCCATCCATTCGCGGTCGGCCTCCAGTTCGCGGGTCATCGTCTTGCCGCCCTTGGCGAAGCTGGCCGTCAGGTCGCCGCGCATCAGGCCCAGCCAGTTGGCATAGGCGTGGCGTTTGTCCTCGCCGTCCACGGCCGCGACCGAATCCTCCATGTCGATGATCGTGGTCAGCGCGGCTTCGAGAATCACGTCGGCAATGCCCAGCGGATCCATCGCGCCGACCGGATTGTCGCGGTCGATCACCAGCTCGATGTGCAGCCCGTTGTGTTTGAACATCACCCCGCCGGCGGGATCGCCATCGCGGGTGGCGAACTCGTGCGGACAATCGCCGCCCGTCAGCGCCGCTTCCCAGCCGGGAATGGCTTCGTCGAGGAACTGACGGACCCGCGCGATCACCGCCGCGCCGCGTTCCGGATCGTAGCCGCCCGGCTTTGCCGGCGGCGCATCGAGCGCGTCGGTGCCGTAGAATGCATCGTAGAGGCTGCCCCAGCGGGCATTGGCGGCGTTGAGCGCGAAGCGTTCGTTGAGCACCGGCACGACGAGCTGTGGCCCGGCCATGGTGGCGATTTCGGAGTCGACGTTTTCGGTGCCGATGGCGAAATCGCCCGGCTCCGGCACGAGATAGCCGATTTCGGTCAGGAACGCCTTGTAGGCCGCCGCATCGTGCGGCTGCCCGGCGCGTTCGCCATGCCAGGCATCGATCCGCGCCTGGATCGCATCGCGCTTTGCCAGAAGATCGCGGTTCACCGGCACGAAGCGATCGCAGATCCCGGACAGATCCTGCCAGAACGCACCCGCATCCAGCTTGAGCGGCGGCAGGACGTCGCTTTCGACGAATGCGGCAAGCCCCGCATCGACCTGAAGCCCTGCGCGTTCGACCCGTTCACTCATTGGAAGACTACCCCTTCGACATAACATTGACGCCGGACGCAGCGCGACCGGCACTGGAATCATGACATGCCCCGGGGAGAAGCGAGGCGCCTATGGCCGATTGTCGCCGCCGGGGCAAGGGCGAAGGGGCCGGACTCGACCAATGTCCTAGTGCGCATGGACAAATTGCAGTGCCGGATGAACGGCTGGTTGCAGACAGGAAGATGGTGTCGGGAAACCTTACAGCCTCTCAGGCGTTAACCAAGGCCGGGCGCGCCATTGCGCCACTGGCACGAAGGTTGCTGGGCGTCATGCCTAACGAGAGGTTACCATGGTTCGCAAGATCGGCAGGCTGTTCATCATCAAGACGCGGTTGGAAGCCTTCCTGATCATATACGCCTTAGCCTTGGGCGCTTGCGAACGCGGCCTCGTCTATCTCGATCGCTACCCCGGCTGGGGCGGAAAGCTCCTGTTCCTCGCCTGCACCGGCGCGGTGTTCATGGCCGGGGCCAAGATCCTCGACTGCCTGAAGCACGAACAGCGGCTGCGCGGCGAGGATGAGCGGGCCGAAGCCGAAGCGGCCTGAGCCCGCGCCAGTCAGACGCGCTGTGCGCCCGGCTCTGGACCGTCGCGTTATCGGCCAGGCCGGTATTCTCGATCTGATGGTAAAGTGGGGCGGTTCTGTTGCCAGGCCCGCGTGCGTTTGCATTCGCGGGGCGAGGACCGTCGCGTTATCGGCAAGGCCGGTATTCTCGATCTGACGGAAAGTGGGGCGGTTCTGTTGCTAGGCCCGCCCCGGGCCCCCGGTTTCCGATTCTGTTACCCGGTTCGGTCCGAACCGTGCTCTTGGCTTTGTAAAGTCAGGCCGTTAGGCCCTAGAATTACGCAGCGAGAGCAAGTGCTTCGTTGTCGTTGGCACTTGTGAGTTTTGAGCCTTTAACGGGTTACTCAGCCCGGACGAAAACAGCGCTTTTCAACACACGTCGATCCTGGTTCGGCCCCGTCATTTCCCCCGCAACGACCGGGAGAGGTGGTGGAGCCGCCGGGTACTGCCCCCGGGTCCGCTGCGCCTATTGCACGCCGCACTTTATCGTCATAGCCGACCGGAGCAGGCAGGCCCTATATAGGCGCTGCCGGCTCATTGTGAAGGGCCGCGCGACTACTTCTTTAGCGCGTCGCGAATTTCGGTCAGCAGGTCGATCTCGCTCGGCCCGGCAGGCGGTGGCGGGGCTGCTTC